>JAIWHJ010000468.1:0-2438 GCA_048629695.1 Promethearchaeota archaeon | reverse complement strand
CGGTACCGACGAGACCGTTGGCGGCGACCACGCGGCCGTCAGCGCGGACGTGGAGGCTGCCGAGTGAGGCCGACACGCCGTCGAGGCGGTAGCCCGAGTCGAGGACGCCGAGCCCGCCTTTGAGGGTCCATGCCTCTGCCGGGACGCCGGTAATACCTGCCAGCTCGGCCATTTGGGCGGCATCGGGCCCTTTCGCCTCGATCCGCAGGCTGGTGCCGGACAGCCTGTTTGCCGTTTTTGGAAAGAGCACGCAAGGATTTGGCCTTGTCAATGGCGGTCATCCCTCTGTTATATGCCTGATCCACCAATAAGGGTTGCTTAGCCACAGCCCGTTTACGGGCAGCAGATTGTTCGAGATGTTCACACCAGCGCATCTTGCGCCAGCCCATGAATATGGCGCCTGGAAATTTTGCAATATTTAAAGGGGACAGCTCTTTTTTCAGTTCTTTTGTTTCATCATGGTTTTGAAGAAATGCCTGGAAATTAAATATGCCCGGAATGGTAAGCCAACGATAATTATAGCCCTGCTCATCAAGGATGATCTTGATTGTGCGGTCGTAAAGGCCAAGACGGCACGGAGGTCCTGAGCCAACCATGACAATGGTATCGGCTCCGGCATCCAGGGCTTCTATGAAATTACCTAGAATAATTTTTAACGGTAGGCATACAGACTCATTTGTATAAAATTCACCAATTTCACGGGTTCGGTCAGAGGTAGCAGGCGGCAGAATATAGGGAATTCCCGCGGTTTCTGCAATAGCTTTACAGAAAACATACATGGAGCCTAGATGTGGAAACGTGATGACCATACGGAGTTTTTTTGTAATCATTCACAGGCGCCCCATCCGGAGTCTGTGAACGATTACATGCGGAGGAATCTGCTAAATAGGGGCGCCTCTGAACGGTTACGGTTGCCCTGATCACAGCAAGCGAGACTCCGGATGCAGTGCCTGTGGACGTTTACACTCAAATAGCATCCAATGCCTCGCTTAGTTTCCTTACTGCTGTTATCTTCATTCCCTTTATCCCTTCTTTCGGAACATTGGCCTTTGGCACTATCGCCCGTTTAAAACCATGCTTAGCTGCTTCACGCAGTCTCTCGATGCCGCTTGGCACCGGACGGATCTCTCCTGCCAGCCCCACTTCCCCGAATACGACCAGGTCATCCGGAAGCGGCTGATTACGCAGACTTGATACGATCGCAGACAAAAGGGCCAGGTCGACGCTGGTTTCCATTACCCTGACACCGCCCACAATATTTATAAATACATCCTGATCATAGGTTGCAGTTCCGCCATGTTTGTGCAGAACGGCCAAGAGCATTGCAAGACGGTTCTGGTCCAGCCCCACGGTAACCCTTCTCGGGTTTTCGGAATAGCTCTGGTCTACCAGGGCCTGGATTTCAACGAGCAGGGGCCTGCTCCCTTCCCAGATCACCATCACCACACTGCCGGGCATGGGTTCATCCAGGCGGGAAAGGAATATGGCAGAGGGGTTTTTGATCTCCTTCATCCCTGTCTCGGTCATTGCAAAGACGCCAAGTTCATTGACTGCGCCGTACCGGTTTTTTACCGCCCTCAGTACCCGGAATCGACTGTCCCGGCTTCCTTCAATATAACACACAACATCAATAATGTGCTCAAGTACCCTGGGGCCGGCCAGGTCTCCTGATTTGGTCACATGGCCTACCAGGAAAATTGCCGTGCCGGTATTTTTTGCAAAACGAGTCAACTGTGACGCGCTTTCTTTGACCTGAGACACACCGCCCGGGGCGGACCGCACTTCAGCCGCCTGCATGGTCTGAATGGAATCAATGACCATGACCTTTGGCCGTTCTGCAAGAGCGATTTCGCAGATCCGTTCAATCTGAGTTTCCGCAAGAAGCTTTAATTTTTTATCAGGCAGGCCGAGCCTTCTTGCGCGCATGGCGATCTGCTGCAATGATTCTTCGCCTGTTATATAGAGCACTTTGAGTTTGTGGCTCAAGTTGCAGCAGACCTGAAGCAGGCACGTGCTTTTTCCAACTCCCGGGTCACCGCCGATCAGCACGACTGATCCGGTGACAAGTCCGCCGCCAAGAACGCGGTCCAGTTCAGACATTCCCGTACTGAACCTGGGCGCGTCCTCCGACTTGACATCAGCCATGGTCAGGACTTTGGACAGAACCCCGGAATACCCTGTAAACCGGGCGCATTTTACCCCGGAGGGTTCCGTATCGGACTCTTCCAGACAATCCCACTCTTTACAGGACGGGCACTGCCCCGACCACTTGGAAAATTCAGCCCCGCATCCAATACAGATATATGAAAATTTTTTTTTTGCCACCAGAGCTGGTATTCTCCAAGAAGGGTTCAAGGTCCCACGTTCAGGGTTCAGGGTTGAACAGGAAAAAATCCGATCAAATAAACCTTTGAACCAGAAACCTATGACATTGATAA
>JAIWHJ010000467.1:0-2438 GCA_048629695.1 Promethearchaeota archaeon | reverse complement strand
CCCCTGTTTTGGCAACAATTTCATCACAAAATGAAATGAAACAAACTGTTGTTTCGCTGTTGGGCAGGGTCGATATTCTCTATGCCCCAACCGATGCCACGGTGCAGACAGCTTTTGATGTCCTGATCAAGACAGCAAACGAGGTAAAAATGCCCGTGTTTAACTGCGATGAAGGAACCGCGCAAAAGGGAGCCGTGTTTTCAGTCGGATTCAATTATAAGGATATTGGTTACACCTCCGGCGAAATGGCGGCGCAGATTCTACAGGGCACGGCCAGGCCTGAAAATATGCCCATCCAACTGGTCAACAAGACCTCTCTCTATTTCAACCCGAAACAGATCAAGGCATTTGGCCTGACTGTTCCGTCCGAATGGCGTAATCTTGGCCACGAGGTCGGCGAATGAGCCCTGTAACAGTTCAATTGCTCTATACGTTCGAGGAGACACTCCTGTTTTCTATTGTAACGATCGGCATGTTTGTGTCCTTTCGCCTGCTAAAGTTTCCCGATCTCACAGCAGAGGGTGGTTTTGGCTTTGCCGCAGTCATAGGCGGCATTACACTAATCAAAACAGGATCGCCCACCTTAAGTGTTCTGGCCGGTATAGCGGCCGGCGCATTTTGCGGCCTGGTTACCGCGCTGCTGGCGAATATTGCCAAGCTCCCAACAATACTGGCCTCCATCCTTACAATGATGATGAGCATTTCAGCCGGACTACTTATTGCCGGAAAACCGAGCAGCACCTTGCCGGACCTCTGGGCTATAAGAATTATTTTGCCTTTTTTTGATTCGCCAATTGCAATAGGGGTGTTTGGAGGATTGATAATCCTTTTTTTGATTATGGCAGGTCTGCTTCTTTTTTGCCGGACAGGTATGGGATTTATGCTCCGCACCCGGGGCGAGAACCCACGGCTGACCGAAGAGTTGAATCATTCATTATTGGCATGGGATATTGTCGGGTTATGCCTGGCCAACGGGATAATCGGACTTGCGGCTGTCCTGTTTGCCCAGCGCTCAGGGTATGCGAGCATCAACATGGGACGGGGGATCGCCATTGCAGCTCTTGCAGCTATCATGCTTGGCGAGTCATTGTTTTATAGCCAAACCATAAAGCAGGCATTGATCGGATGCTTACTCGGAGTCCTGGTTCTGAGGCTGGTGCGCCTTTTAGCCCTCAATCTCGGAATGCCTGACGGGACTCTTGACCTTGTTACGTGTTCAATGGTTATTGTATTCTATTACCTGGCCAAGGGGCGCTCTGAGAAGGGATCAGGAGTGCTGGAAAATATTCGAGTTTAGGAAAGATTGTTATAATGAAATACCTGAGCATACATAATCTGGATAAAACCTTTACTAGCCCTGGTGGAAGAGTGACCCAGGCTTTGACCCGGATTTCTCTGGAGTTGGGAAAAGGGAGCATTCTTTCGGTGATCGGGCATAATGGTTCAGGGAAAACGACTTTATTAAATTGTATACGGAGATCCTGTAACCCTGACAGAGGTGAAATCCTGATTAATGGTCAGGATGTTCAAAAAGCCACCCCGCGGATGGTATCGGTTTATCAGGATGTGGATGCCGGTATTATCTGGTCAATGACGGCATTGGAATGTCTGACGCTTGTCATGTCTTATGAGCCTTCTTTTATGTGGAGTTTTCCCTGTCGTCGTTATAGAGACAGGATTTACAAATTTCTGTCATCAGTGGGCCTGGCAGAACGTTTTGTCGAGTTTGAGCACACTCTGGCGTCTGATCTCTCCGGCGGGCAGCGCCAACAGCTCGCCATTGTCATGGCTATGCTGCGGAAACCCGAACTCCTGCTGTTAGACGAATTTGTGGCAAACCTTGATCCAGCGGTATGCGCTGATGTTCTTGTCTGGTCTAAGAAGTATATCAAGGAAAAGCAGATAACAACCGTCATGGTAACGCACGACCATGACTTGGCCGAATCCTGGAGTGATTATGTGCTTGAGTTGCACGAAGGAAGGGTTGTTCGATTTTCCAAGGCCGCAAACTCTGAGGAAACGGTTCATTGAAAGTTTTTCCACGTGTTTTACTGACAAAGTTCGACAAACCTCCGGGCGGCACATTACACCTATCTTATTCAGAGCCGATAGGTCTTTGCTATCTGGCAGCATACTTGCGTGATAACGGTATAGAATGTCATATAGCGCATTTATTTTGTGAATCCGGCTACAAGGCGCTCAGAAAAATAATTGTAGATTTTCAACCAGATATTATTGGATTTTCTGTTCGGAATTTTAATTATCCCATGACGGTTAATTATATCAGAGAGGTACAACGGGAATTTCCAGATATCCGCATTGCCCTGGGTGGTGAATGCATCACAACGGCAAACGCTGTTAACATTGGAGAATCAACTAATATCGACGTCATATTTATCAATGACGGAGAACACTCTTTTTTTGAATATGTTTCCGGG
>JAIWHJ010000466.1:0-2438 GCA_048629695.1 Promethearchaeota archaeon | reverse complement strand
GCAGACCATAAGGCGCCCCTGATGAGCGCCCTGAAAAGCATAAACTTCAGCAGACAGGCAACTCTGTGTGAGCCAAACTGATCGCACCCCAAGGGCACTTCCTCTGGGCGCGTGCAGGTAACGAGTCTGCGAGACTCCGGTTGGGACGCCTGTGAACGATTACAATGGTTTTATCCGGAACGTACCGATGTAAACGTAGTGGCAATTGTTTAAAAAAATAATTCTTGCCGTTAAGAACGTACCGATGTAAAAAGGAGGTTTTTTCGCAAAAACAACATGAGGAACTAGAAAATGCAAAAAATCGCTGCAAATAATAAAATTAGAAACATAGCTATAATAGCGCACGTAGACCATGGCAAAACCACCCTGGTTGACGCCATGTTTAAACAGAGCGGTGTTTTCAGAAAGGGCCAGAACGTTGATGAGCGTATCATGGACAGCATGGATCTTGAACGTGAAAGAGGAATAACAATATCTGCTAAAAATTGTTCCGTAGTATGGGAAGGAACAAAAATAAATATTCTGGACACTCCGGGCCATGTGGATTTCGGAGCCGAGGTCGAACGTGCGCTATCCATGGTTGACGGGGCAATACTCCTTGTCGATGCATCAGAAGGCCCTCTGCCCCAGACAAGGTTTGTGCTCAAGAAAACATTTGAGGCAGGTCTTAAGGTAATAGTTGTAATAAACAAGATAGACCGGCCGGATGCCAGACCATGGGAGGTGCTGGATAAGGTTTACGATCTTTTCATAGACCTTGATGCCGCTGAAGATCAACTCGATTTTCCTGTTCTTTATGCAGTGGGAAGGGATGGAATAGCAAAAAAAGAGGTTGAGGATAAAGCAGATGACCTTGAAATTCTGTTTAAAACAATTTTAAGCGAAATTCCCCCTCCATCTTATGAGATTGAAGAACCGTTTCAGATGCTGATATCGGACTTAGGCCATTCCGACTATGTCGGAAGGCTTGCAATAGGCAAGATTGTAAATGGAAGCGTCAGTTCAAAGGATGACCTCATGCTTGTCGGCAAAGGCGGCAGCCTTAGACGGATCAGGGTCTCAAAACTCCAGGTTTACGACGGCCTTACCGTAAATGAAGTCGATCTGGCGGAACCGGGTGACATTGCAGTTGTGTCTGGAACCGATGAGTTTCAGATAGGGGATACGATCTGTACTGTTGAACACACGAAAGCCCTTCCACGGATAAGCGTTGATGAACCAACCGTATCCATGAAGTTCACCACAACCGACTCACCTTTTTCCGGCCTGGAAGGTAAATATGTTCAATCCAGCAGAATTCGAGAACGGTTGCAAAAGGAAACATTGACAAATGTTGCTATATCCCTTGAAGAAACTGATAACCGAGACACTTTTATTGTAAAAGGACGTGGCGAATTCCAGATGGCAATCCTGGTTGAAACCATGCGCAGGGAGGGTTTTGAACTCTGTGTCGGTCGTCCCGAGGTTATTTATAAATTTAAAAACGGCAAAAAAATCGAACCAATAGAAAAATTATATATCGACTGTAACGAAACATATACAGGTATTGTTACCGAAAAACTTTCAATAAGAAAGGGAAAGCTGTGTAACATTACAAACAACAGCAAAGGCAGGGTAAACATGGAGTTTTCCATACCTTGCCGTTCCATAATAGGCTACAGGGACGAGTTCCTTACCGATACCAAGGGAACAGGCATAATGAATTCGATCCTGGATGGATATGAAGAGTACCGGGGAGACTTCCCGACCCGCCATACAGGCTCAATTGTGAGTGACAGGCAGGGAAAATCCGTGGCCTACGGCCTGTTTAATCTTGAACCAAGGGGGCAGCTCTTCATTACGCCTGGAATTTCGGTATATGAGGGTATGATAGTAGGAGAGCACAACAAGGAACAGGATATGAATGTAAATCCCTGCAAGGAAAAGAAACTTACAAATATGAGGGCATCGGGAAAAGACGAGAGTACGGTTTGCAGACCACCAAAACTTGTGACCCTGGAATTTGCCCTCAATTTTATTAAAGACGATGAACTGGTCGAAGTTACGCCCAAATCCATCAGGCTGAGAAAGGTCGTACTGTCACAGCAGCAAAGACGTATGTTAAGGCCTAAAAAGGAAAAAAATAAATAACCGTTTACAGAATTGTTATTGTTGGATTATCCCCGCATACCGGACAGTCCGCCCTTTTTTTGATGCGGACATTTCTGAATTTCATTTTCAGTCCGTCGAAGATCATCAACCTGTTTGTCAGGAGGTCTCCTTTGTTGATAATGAATTTAAGCGCCTCCGTGGCCTGAAGCGTTCCCAATACGCCTGCAATAGCGCCCAGTACGCCCGCATGGCTGGAACTCGGAACTGCGTCGGGAGGCGGTGGTTTGTTAAATACGCACCGGTAGCAGGCTGATTTCCCTGGAACGACCGTCATCATCTGGCCGTCG
>JAIWHJ010000465.1:0-2439 GCA_048629695.1 Promethearchaeota archaeon | reverse complement strand
CCAACCTGATAAATGTATTCATACAATGTGTTTTCTCTATATTCATTTAATAGCCTTGAGAGCAGGGCGGACGCATTAAAACATATCGGTTTTTCAATGAGATAGGCAACAAGCTTTTCCTGAGGTTAACTCAAGATTCATCTAATGCCTGATTAAATGACAATTTGTCGTCAGTACACATCGCACCACGTTGATTTGTCGACATTTTTAATGCGTTTGCCCTGACCCAGAAATGACCTATTTAGTATTTGAACGTAAATTCAAGGAATTGGATATTTTTCGACACATAGGCAAAAACTCAAAATTCGCTAATACGAAAAAATCGTCTGAAATAGAAGCAGATCGGCATCCTTCTAACACTCAGCACTTGCAATTTTATTATTTCAGGAATACTTTCTGTCCCCACAGCGCTCATGCGGAAATGAATATTTTTGTGCCTCAAAGCAGGTAATCGTAGACTTTGTCAACCATATCAGGGTGTTCACGCTCAAGGAAAACAAAACGAAAAAAATGATCGTCGGCTTTATTGAAAAACTGGGCAGGGATTCATTGTATTATTTGCATGACCTCGGCCGTATGGGAATCTTTCTCGTGCATTCCTTGATGGGCGTATTTATGCGCCCGTTTCGATTCAAAGCCCTCCTGAAACAAATCAGGCTCATCGGCGCAAACTCAGTTTCACTCATCTTTTTCACCGGGGCGTTCACAGGCATGGTTCTGGGTCTGCAGGGCTACTACACCCTGCGAAAATTCGGCTCAGACGGCTGGCTCGGTTCGGTAGTGGCATTGAGTCTCGTCCGTGAACTCGGGCCGGTTTTAACTGCCCTGATGGTCACAGGAAGGGCAGGATCAGCCATGTGCGCTGAGATCGGAATCATGCGGAACTCGGAACAGATCGATGCACTTGAATGCATGGCCGTAAACCCTTTCCGGTATCTGATCTCACCAAAGGTCCTGGCCACAATAATCTCGGTGCCGATCCTCACCCAAATCTTTAATATAGTTGGAATCTTTGGCGGCTACTTTGCGGGCGTCATACTCTTGGACGGCAATCCAGGCGCCTATTTCTCATCCATTGAACAGAGTTTGGTTAATCAGGACATAAATCTCGGCATCATAAAATCGTTTGTCTTTGCCGTGCTCATTGTATGGATATGTACCGGCCGGGGATATTTTGTTCACCAAATCAGAAACGCCGGTTTCGGCGCAGAGGGGGTCAGCCGCGTGACTACTCAGGCAGTGGTCATTTCATCCATTTCAATTCTGGTCTGGGATTATCTGCTGACAGCCATACTGTTATGAGTCAACCAATCATTCAACTTGTAAACGTAACTAAAAGTTTTGATTCCCAGGTGGTCATTGACTGCCTGAGCATGGATTTTCCAGCCGGAAAAACCACTGTAATTGCAGGGGCAAGCGGACAGGGCAAAAGCGTGACATTAAAGCTCATTCTGGGACTGATCAAACCCGACTCCGGACAGATCCTGGTGGATGGGCAGGACATCACCAAAATTCGAAAAAAGGAATTAAACAAGATAAGGACAAAATTCGGCGTATTATTCCAGGGAGGCGCGCTTTTAGACTCATTGACCTTGTTTGACAACGTGGCCCTGCCGCTCCGGGAGCGGACCAATCTGAGCAACGAAAAAATCAGCGAAAAGGTGCACGCCTCACTTGTTCAGTTCGGCCTGGAAGGGCACGAGGACAAATATCCGGCACAGTTGAGCGGAGGCATGAAAAAAAGGGCCGGGCTTGCAAGGGCGGTTCAGTTAAAGCCCGGGATCATGCTTTTTGACGAACCTACGACCGGCCTTGACCCTGAAAAATCAATGGAGATATACAGACTCTTCTTTGATACTCAACAGGAGTTAGGGTACACGTCCATTATTGTCAGTCATGACATTCCCAGGATCTTTAATCTGGCAGACCAGGTAGTGGTCATAAACAGAGGCCGGATCACAACATTCATGCCGCCGGAGGAGATTCAGAGATCTGAAATTCCGGAGATTAAGAGCTTAATCAGTCATACCATGGGCGATATATACACGGGTTAGAAAGTAATCGTTCACCCCATCTGAATAGTTACGAAAATGGAAGGTATAAAATGAAAAAAATAAGTCTTGAATTTGTAGTAGGCCTGTTTGTAATTTCCGGCTTTGCCTGTTTTGCATACATGTCTCTTCAATTCGGGGAATTTTCATTTTTTTCCATGAACAAAAGCTACAACGTTGTTGCCGATTTTGACAATATTTCCGGACTCAAACTGGGAGCAACCGTGGAAATGGCCGGAGTAAAGATCGGAAGGGTGTCAAAAATTTCTCTTGGAGAGGAAGACCTTGCCAGGGTCTCGATGATGATCAACAAGCACGTGTCGATCACGGACGACACAATTGCTTCAGTAAAGACTAAAGGGATAATAGGCGACAAATACATCAAACT
>JAIWHJ010000464.1:0-2447 GCA_048629695.1 Promethearchaeota archaeon | reverse complement strand
TCCGATCGTCAGGCAGGAAAAATACATCGTAGAACCTGCGAGCCGTTTCCCAGTCGCCCGTGTCGCCATAAAGGTGGTGCCATCCCCAGCTTTCTTTTACAGATGCCAGCAAGTCAGGCCACGGTGAGTAGTTATGCAGATACACGTCGGTCCAGCCATAACCGTAATAGTCGCCGTGACCGGATATCGGATCCTCGATGTAATGCGAGGAAATCGTCACAAGGCCCTCGGAATGTGCGGCAAGTACTTTACCACCATCGTACCTTTCCCCGATTAAATCTCCGAAATAGATGGACAGGATCGAGTAATTGTCGTATCGCATGACATACATTTCTGCACCTTTCCAATAATGCATGGAGTAGTAAAGCATTTCATCCGATGTCAGCACCGCATCCTGAGTCCCGCAGGATAGCTCAGGTAAGGGATGGGGACGAAATAAGACTTTATAATTTCTTGATCGGTTGGCCGATTGAGCCGGTTTTTTTTCTACGAGATTATCATGATTAAATATCAACAAAACAGCGAGTCCGAATATGGGGTCAGAGCAGGCAGGATAATCACGATGGTCCCCGGCCAAGGGCCTGTTGAAGATGGACTGCTCGTGATCAGGCAGACACAGGACGGCCCCCGGATCAGCGATGTAGGACCTTTTGCCGGACTGAGAAAGAGTTATAAAATCCCTGTCAAGGACCTCGGTAATACCGCAATCGCCCCGGGATTGATCAACTCCCATACCCACTTGGAACTCTCTCATCTTGCGGGAAAAACGCGACTGGGCCATGGATTCGTAAAATGGCTTCAAAGCCTGGTTCCATTACTTTCCGATCCGCCTGACTTGGAGGCCCTTGATATCACCATCCAAGCCGTGCAGGACAATGGAACGGTCTTTGTGGCGGACATGGCTGGAAAATATTGCTGCATACTTTCAAAACTGCTTGAAGCAAACAGTCTTGAACATTATCTCATGGTACAGCATTTCGGATTTAAAACACCTTTGGGAAACAACGGGTTGCCCCATATGCCGTTTGTGGAAAATTTGCCTGATGATGTCAGGACAAAAAGGCTTTGCTTTTCAGGACATGCCTTCTATTCCACTCATCCGAAAACCCTTAAAAGAGTCAAGGCATGGACTGCTGCAAAAAAATTACCCTTTTCGCTTCATCTGGCCGAGTGCGTTGAGGAAGTGGAATTCTTAGATACCGGACAAGGCGATCTGGCCGACTTTTTTCGGGCCGCAGACATCCTGCCGAATGACTACCGAGCGCCTGGGCGCAGTCCGGTTCAATACGCGGAAAATTTGGGACTTCTTGACAAAACGACCCTGGCTGTACATTGCGTGCATCTTACAGACCAGGACATTACAACATTGGCCCATAGAAAAACAAATGTGTGTTTATGCCCCAGGAGCAATGCTCTTATTGGAGTCGGCAGAGGCCGATGGGAGGACCTGCATAATGCAGGATTAAATATCTGCATTGGAACAGACAGCCTGGTATCCAATAATGATCTGAACTTGTGGAATGAGTTAAGCTATTTCAAAAAACGTTACAGAAACAAACTCAGTCAATACGAACTGCTGGCAATGTTGACCGTGAATCCGGCCTCGGCGCTTGGAATCAGCCGGGATTACGGCACACTTGAAAAAGGCAAACGGGCGATGTGGTGCACTGTGCCTTATGAGTTCCTCCCTTAGGGCCTGTTTGAAAAACAGGCTCAAAGATATCCGCTGGAGAAAATTATGCGCAACCAACTGAATCCTATAAAAAAAGCTATTGTCCGGTGCCGTAAGAAGTATTCATCTCTTATGGAAAACAAATATCTTGATCTTGGACTTCGCGAACAAGATACATTATTAGTTGCAGGAACAGCCCGAAGCGGTACAACATGGGTTGGGGACGTCGTCGCTCATGCAACGAAAAGTCGTATAATTTTTGAACCATTTTTGCTAAATAATAATATGGAATTTGTTTTGCCGGACATCATCACCTTTGATGAAGATAAGCTTCGCTGGCATTATCAGTTATATATCCCTTGCGACCACAATGTTCCGTCAAAATATCATGCACAGATTGCTCGAATACTAAAAGGAAAAATAAAGGTTGAATGGACGGAAAGAGATGCTCGGCATGGTGTTTTTCGTCGTCGCGTTATTAAGGAAATCCGTTCAAATCTATTTTTGGGCTATATTGCGCGAAATTGGCCAAAAATAAAGATACTCCTCGTGATCCGCAACCCATACAGTGTTGTTAATTCCCTAATAGCGAAAATTAACAAAGGGTGGTTATTCAACTGGAATAAAAACGATGTTTTGGCTCAACCTGAGCTGATGAAAAACTGGCTTCAGCCGTTTTCAAAATCCATTTCTGAAAGCAGCGGTTTGGCTGAACGTCTCGCACATAAATGGTGCATTGAGACATACGTGCCTCTTAAACAGCTTGCCGGTCTGA
>JAIWHJ010000463.1:0-2456 GCA_048629695.1 Promethearchaeota archaeon | reverse complement strand
GGTTTTGCCGCTCTTCGACGGTTTGGGTTTTCACCTTAAGGTGTTCAATGGCAGCGGTCAAAAAACCGCCGGTGCCGCGCCGGATCAAGTATTTTCAGGGGTGGTTCTAACTTGGGCCAAACGGTTTCCACCTTTTTATGGTGGGCAGAGCCCACCAAATAATGGCCGGAATTAGAACCAAGCCCGTAATTACAACCCGGAACCATTTCCACCCATCGAGTGTAATCTAGTCAAATGACTTGCCTTTTTTGTAAGCGATCACGGGGTAGCAAAAGCCCTGCCGGATCACAATCCCCTTGCCCTGTCAGCATTCACCAGAGCAGGTCCCGCAGGCCGGAATTTCTCTGAATACGATTTTTTACAGCGGCCCGGAAGACCCGTTCTTCCGCCCACAACTCAACTTCATTCACGGCCCTGGTAATCCCGGTATAGATCAGTTCCCGTGTCAATATTTGTGACTGCTTCAGAGGAAGCACAAATAGTACCTTATCAAATTCCGAGCCCTGGCTTTTGTGAACGGTCATGGCAAATACCGTCTCATGTTCGGGCAGTCGCCCAGGCGGGAAACTCCTTTTTGTGCCGTCAGAGGAAATGAAAAAAACTCGAAGATCACCGCCTGTATCCGGGTCCGGCATTGCAATACCCACATCGCCGTTAAAAAGTTTCAGTGTATAATCGTTTCGGGTCACCATTACCGGGCGGTACGGATACCAGAGCCGGCCCCGCGGAATCAGGTTCCTTTCTGACAAAATTTCCTCGACAATACCATTTAAATTCACAACACCGAATGGACCATGCCTGTGAACACATAGTATTCGGAACCGTTCAAACGCAAAAATCGCCTCTTCCGTAACAATAGCCCGAATGTAGTCCTTGTAACCATTTAAAACCCGATCCTTTAATGCCTTTTTTAAATCACCTGTAAATGGAAATTCATGCCAATAAACAGACCGACTCGTGTCAGGTTTTAAACCGCCTTGTCGACCGCGAAGCACCTGAACAGCAAGGTCTTCGTCACCGCGATTCACCGCCTGGGCCAATGCGTTGATTTCACTTTCAGATCCAAAACGGCGGCTTTCCTGAAGTACCGTAATACAGTCCCTCAAAAGGCCGGGCGTTCTCCCCTCTTTTGGGACCGAATCACCTGTCAGTTCCTGAATTACGGCTCGAAATTTCTTTGAAAACCCGCACTCAGCGCCTGCATTACAGATGTCACCCAAAACGGCGCCGGCTTCCACTGATGCAAGCTGATCCATGTCTCCCAGGAGAACCAGGCGGGAGGTTTCCGGCACTGCCTGGACAAGTTTGGCCATTAGCGCTAGATCCACCATTGAGGCCTCGTCCACGATCACAGCGTCATAGGGCAACGGATTCTCATACCCGTAACGAAAATATGGAGAACCATGTCTGAAGCCCAGCAATCGATGAATCGTAAATGCCTCATCAGGAATGGCATCTCGGACAGCGGAACCGCACTGAAGAGAAGCTCCGGCACGACGCACCGATTCCTGGAGTCGTGCCGCGGCCTTGCCTGTCGGCGCGGCAAGAGCTATTTTAAAACTTTTCAAGGCATCCCCGCCAAGCGCCTGTCCCAGAAGGAGCGCCATTATTCTGACAGCGGTATATGTCTTGCCTGTCCCCGGCCCCCCGGATATTACGCTGAAACGGTTGATAACCGCAACAACAGCCGCTATTCGCTGCCGGTCCGGACCCATTCCCCTATATTCAGGGAAAAGCGAATCCAGATCTTTTCTCAAACGCTGGGAATCGATTTTAAAATGATTAGATTCAGCCCTGGACAAAATCGCGGTTGCAAGCCGCCTTTCGTATTCCCAGTAGCGATAAAGATACAGCCTTCCTTTTTCATCCAGGACCAATGGCCGAAAATCATCAGGCCCGCCCACAACCGAGGTCTGCTTAAGGATATCGATCCAACGATCCTCAGGCGGGCAACGCAATCCGGAACCGTCCGCACTTTCAAGATCCAATAGCCGACCCGCCATATCAGGGATGTCAACACAGACATGGCCCTGGGCCAGACAATTGGAGGCAAGAGCTGCCCCAAGAAGAAGTTCTGACGAGTCATTTTTGGAAAGCCTGCCCATCAACCTTGCAAAATGGACATCCAGACTGGAAAGAATATTGTTTTTTTTAAGTTCTTTAAGAATCAACATCACGCGGCCTCAACAATCCGGCCCTGAATAATGCAGGCACAAAGCGCTTTATATAAGGAGTTTGTTTGGACGATCAAAAAAGACGCCATACGGTTCATTCGGACCCGGCCACGAAACAGGCGGACCCATTCTTCTGATCATGAATCTAACCCAGATAAACTGGAAATTTTTAAAGGTCCTGGACTATTTTCAGTACCCCCCTGAGGGGTATAAATGCCTTAAAACATGGGGCACCGCAGGCGTCACATATGAGCGCGGAGTTTTTCTGCCACAAAAAAAAAG
>JAIWHJ010000462.1:0-2457 GCA_048629695.1 Promethearchaeota archaeon | reverse complement strand
ATGACTTTTTTTCCCATCTCCGTAAGACCTGCCACAAGGTTTTGACAAGTAGTCGATTTCCCGATTCCGCCTTTTCCGTACATTGCAATTTTTCTCATTTCATGCCTCCTGTTATAAATTTAAACTTTAATTGAGCTTTTAGCAGTTAGCTTTTAGCGATTAGCACAATAATTTCAATATATTGCTAAAGGTCAACATTTCACCCAATGGGTGAAAATCTAATCGCTGGTAACCACCTGAAATAATAACAGCTAACAGCTAACTGCTAAGAGCTAATCGCTCATCTTAGGTGTCATGTTCCAGGCAGAAATTTTCTTATTAACCGGATAATATCTTTCGATTGTTCAGGTTTCATCCATACAGTTTGCGAATCAGCCTTAAACCAGGTCATTTGACGTTTTGCATATCTTCTTGTATCCCGTTTAAGGGTCGACAAGGCCTCATCCCATGAAACACGACCCTTTATATAATCAACCGCGTGGCGATAACCGATCGACTGCATCGGCTTGAGGTTTTCCGAATAACCGTTGTCAAGAAGCCCCTTAACCTCATCTATAAGCCCTGCGTCAATCATTGCGTCAACCCTGGAGTTAATGCGATCATACAGGATCTCCCTGTTCATATCCAGGCCAATGGTCAAAACTTTAAACGGCTCATCTGCAAACCTGTGCTCTTCATGGTATTCTGATATGCTCTTTCCGGTTATCTCATATACCTCAAGAGCCCTTATTATCCTGTATGTATCATTAGGGTGTATATTTTCGGCCGCTATTGGATCACATTTGCTTAGCCGCGTGTGGAGAAAGGCTGCGCCATGGACTGCTGCCTCCCCTTTCAGGCGCTCACGGACATTTACATCCCCGCCTTTGGCGGGGCCTATAAACAGGCCATATAATAGCGCCTTGATATAAAATCCCGTGCCTCCCACAACAAATGAAACTACATCCCGCCTATCCAGTTTCATGACAGTTTCACGCGCCATCTTTGCATACATAGCAGCATCAAAGGATTCATCAGGATAAACAATATCGATCATATGGTGTTTGACACGGGCCTGTTCATCAGGCGTCGGCTTGGCCGTGCCGATATCCATGTATCGGTAGACCTGCATGGAGTCCATGCTGATGATTTCACAGTCAAACCGTTCAACAAGTTGCAGGGAAAGAGCCGTCTTGCCAATGGCAGTCGGGCCGACAAGGACAATAACCGGACAGTCAACGGATCGATGGTTTTTCATTATTTCAAAATGTGCATCAGTCAAAACAGACCATTGTCGACAGGCGCTCTGTCATTTTTTTACCAATACCGTCTATCCGTGTAAGGACTTCGGGTCCTGAAATCTTGCCCTGTTCCCTTCTGAACATAACGATATTTTCTGCCAGCCGAGGTCCAATGCCCGGCAGCATGGTCAGAGTATTATGATCAGCCCGGTTAACCGGCAGGGGCAAATCAAAAAAAATGGCCAACTGCGGTGGTGTATCTGCGCAAGCTGTCTCATCTGACAATTTGACAACGTCAAAATCAGGGACACTGAACACTTCCTTTGCAGTGCGGACCACAACAGGGAGCTTCAGGCTTCCGGATGGTGTCAGGTTATAGTAACAGGATTGGATTTCCGGCTTGGGCGCGAACCAGCCTGTTGACAGAATCCCTGCCCCTAACGCAAGAAGGACAAGCACCCGCTTGTCCTTCACTCTCTCGCAGCTCTCCATTAACTCAGGCGTAAGCCGTCACAGGCACCCCATCTTCACGCGGTTACTTCCGTCCGCATAAAGGGGCTATAGCGAACGAAAGCAACTGCGCAAATATGGGGCACCTGTGCCAGCTTACAATTTTGAGGTACGTGAAACCGCATAGTTACAAACCCAGTGATTGGTTACACTCAGGCTGCTGTCTGTTTATCTTTCATCAGTTTATAGTTGATGGCATCCACCAGGGCCTGCCAGCTGGCCTCGATAATATTGATGGATACTCCTACGGTTCCCCACTGACTCGTCTTGTCCCTGCTTTCCACCAGCACCCGTACTTTGGCCCCGGTACCATGTTCGCCGGACAGGACCCGAACCTTGTAATCAATGAGCTCCATCTCCTCAAGACTGGGATAAAAACGGGTCAGCGCCTTGCGCATGGCCCGGTCCAGAGCGTTAACAGGGCCGTCACCCATGGAGGCGGTGTGTACTTCATTACCCTCCACATAGAGCCGAATAGTTGCCTCGGTGAGCGAGGGTGTGTCCATGCGGTACTTATTATTCATTACCCGAAAACCTTCAAAGGTAAAGAACTTGGGATCCATCCCCATGGCTCGCCGCATGAGCAGTTCAAAGCTTGCCTCGGCTCCCTCATACTGGAAGCCCTGATTCTCCAGATCCTTGAGTTCCTTGATAATCGAGGCCATGGCCGGATCTTGGGCATCCAGCTTTAAACCGTATTTTACGGCCTTATGCAGGACATTGGATT
>JAIWHJ010000461.1:0-2463 GCA_048629695.1 Promethearchaeota archaeon | reverse complement strand
CGGCATCTATGAAGAGGTGAAAAACGACATCAGCGGCGTAATGATAGAGTCTCTTTTCTATAAAAAAAAGGACTTGGGCTGGGCCGAAAGGAAGGATGACCCGGACACAAAATGGCTGCTTGACAAAGTGGAAATGTTGAGAAAAGACAAAAAAATGATTTTTGCCTTGGATTATGCACCAATGTCTGAAGACAAGAAGCTTGAGTTCAAAAAAAAGGCAGAACGTCTTGACATCTCCTGGAAATGGGCCAGGGAAGATCTTCAATAAAAGTAATCGTGCACAGGCACCCAATCCGGAGTCTCGCCGGCTCGCTTACCTGCACGCAATCAGTCCGGTTCACATAGGTTGACTATATATAGTTCGCCGGCCTGCTTGAGCACATGTGGGGCGCCTGTGCACGATTACATAATGGAGGAGTCGCTAAGGGGACCTCTCTTGAACGGTTACTTAATAAATGTACTCAAGAAAGCATATTTTAAAGGCCGTTTTTTTTATCATTCTCGCGAGCATGACAGTGAGCGGCTATTTCCTCAAGCCTATAGACGTGAAGATTGCTCATTATTATGAGTCACGTTCTATGTATAAGGAAGCAATAATCGCATACGAAAAAAGCCTGAAAGCGACAGGTGATCAGTATTTTCAGAGGGAGATATTGGTCAGGATTTCAATTCTCTGCCGTTATATTGGAGACTACGACAAATTCCTGGTCACTGTAAAACGTCTTTTGGACCTGGAATATGAGAGTCCTGAACTTATGAAGGACGGAATGGATACGGCCCTGAACCTCTGGCATTTTAACGAGGCAGACAAAAAAAGACAGGACTATGTTATTTTCTTTGCAAAAAAAGTGGATAACCGGAATTTTCTGATAGATTTTTTATTGGGAAACCAGAGGGTTTCTGAAGCGCTTACCCTGTATGAGCAGGCATATAATTCAGGAAATTTTACAGAAGAAGAGATGGAAAAGGCCGTCATCGTAGCAGGGTGGACAGGTGACATTCAGCAAAGGAAGAAATGGCTTGAGCGAGCCGTAGATCTTATCGGCGGCGCGGAATTGATAAAAGAACTTTTCATGGTCTGTGTGTCCTTGGGGGATGAAGAAACGGCCCTGCAGTTAGCTTCGCGGATAACACCGGAGACTCTTGATGATTTTCTTGCCCTGGCCGATCTTTATAAAAAAAACCGGGATGAAAAAAAGGCCGGGGAGTTTAACATAAAGGCGGAATCCCTGTGTATTGAAAGGCTCGCTGCAATTGAGGACAAGGGAAGCGATGAAAATAAAAAGCTCCTGACCCAACTTGTTTATATTTATTGGGAAAATAATAATTTTGAGTCGGTAATAGATACTGTTGAAACCCTTTATAGCCTCGGCTTCAAAGACAAAAAACTGCTGGATGACGCCTTAAACGCATCTCTCCATCTCTGGCGAGAGCAACCCGATAACAAAAAAAATCAGGAAAGGGTCATAAGAATTGCAGGGAATATGGGCAAACAAGACTTTGTGCTCGATTTCCTTGTTCAGAACCGAAGATTTTCCCGTGCCCTGAAGATGTATGAACAGAGATGGCGCAATGGGGAACTGTCGACAGATGGTCTGAAGGCGGCCATGAAAATCGCATGGTCGCAGAATGACCAAACCCTGCAGAAAAGGTGGCTTGAAAGAGGCTCGGAGGTATTATCACCTAAATGGAAGGACAAAGGACTGCTGGATGGCGCGTTTAACGCGTCCATGGATTTTTGGCGTGAAAATCCCGATAACAGGGAAAATCAGGAAAGGGTGATAAGAATTGCCGAGAATATGGGCGATAAAGATTTTGTGGTCAATTTCCTTGTATGGAACAAAAGGTATTCCGATGCCCTGAAGATATATGAAACAAAATGGCGTAACGGCAAGTTGTCACCGGAGGAGCTGAAAAAGGCCATAGAAATCTCGTACTGGCAGAATGATCGGGTTTTACAAAAAAAATGGTTTTCCAGAGGAATTTCAGAACCACCAGACCCGGAAATTATGCGTAAACTGGCATACATATATTTAGATGATCATGAATATCAATCTGCAAAAGAACTTTTTTTCAGGCTCAATAAGATGGAGCCGTCTAATAAGGAATATCTTGTGAAACTAGCGCAGATATTTGAAATAGAAGGAGATTATCGTACTGCACATGATTTTTACAAAAGGGCTTACAGCGAGACAAAAAATATGGAATGGCTGGAGAGTATGGTATCGTGCGCCTATCATCTGGACCAGGCTGTTTATGAAGAGGCATTGCAAGAATCGGCCGGCCGGAATCCCACGGAAGAAAACCTGTTCAGACTTGCATCTTTTTATCTTTACGTGACCAAGAACTACGAAAAGGCCAATGAGACGCTTGAAAATATGGTTAACAAGTGGCCGCTTCCAAAATATCAGATACTGTTATCCTATTCATTCTTGCGGATCAATGACACAAGAGCGGCATGCG
>JAIWHJ010000460.1:0-2457 GCA_048629695.1 Promethearchaeota archaeon | reverse complement strand
CGTGAACGTGCTCGTGAACGTACACGTAAACGGAGTTAATATGCATATGCTAGACCACGAAAAATTAGATGTTTATAAAGTCTCTCAATAGATTTGTTTCAATGCTTACGAAGTTATGCCAAACACGTTAACGTGTACGTTCACGAGCACGAGCACGTTCACGTTGAACATAACACTGCGAACAAGCCAAACATTTACACCGGGACAATGTAGGAAAAAGGTAAAGAAGCAGACAATTGTCATGAGGAGAAAAAATGGTTTTACGAGAAGAGATTGAAATAGGCGGGCGGACCCTTACCATTGAAACAGGTCGGCTGGCAAAACAGGCCAATGGTTCGGCCCTGATTACTTACGGGGATACGGTTGTTCTGGTAACAGCCACTGCTGCCAAGGAACCCAAGGAAAAGATCGATTTTCTGCCCCTGACAATAGAATATCAGGAACGGTTCTACGCTGTAGGGCGTATTCCAGGCAGCTTTTTCAGACGCGAGATCGGTCGTCCAACGGAAAAAGAGATATTGACCTGCCGTTTTATTGACAGGCCGTTAAGGCCTCTTTTTGCCGACGGTTACCAGCATGAGACACAGGTGATCGCTACCGTATTATCGGCAGATCAACAGAATGATCCGGACATACTGGCAATAATCGGAGCATCCTGTTCTCTGACGCTTTCAAATATACCCTTTCTCGGCCCGATTGCCGGAGTAAGGGTCGGGTTTATGGATGGAAAATACATACTTAACCCCACAAGGGATCAGTTGGCGGAATCCAGGATGAATTTAATCATTGCCGGTTCCAAAAACGGCGTTGTGATGGTTGAAGGCGGAATGGGAAACTGCAGTGAGGAAGAGGTCCTTGAAGCAATATTTTTTGGTCATGAGGCAATGCAGCCCATACTGGAAGTGCAGGAAAAGATGAGAGCAGCGGCCGGAAGACCGAAGATGGAAGTAAAACCGCCTGAGAAGAACGAGGAATTGGAAAAGCGGGTAGCCGAGATTGCGGCCTCTGAAATGGAAAGCGTGATTGCTACTTCAGACAAGATGGAACGCGGCGACCTGTTTGACGCGCTCAAGGCCAAAATGGTTGGTCAAATCGAAGATGAGTTTGAGGACTGCGGCCGTGAAGCAAAGGAGATTCTTTACAGTCTGAAGAAAACCATGATGAGGGACCGAATCGTTAAGGATCAAGTACGTATTGACGGCAGGAAATTTGACGAGATCCGCCCGATAGCCTGTTCTGTCGCAACACTGCCCCGTGTCCATGGATCATCGCTGTTTACCCGTGGTGAGACTCAGGCAATGGTCACTGCCACTCTTGGAAGCGGTGAAGACGAGCAGCGGATCGAATCTCTTTACGGAATGTCTTTCAGACCGTTTATGCTGCATTATAATTTTCCGCCTTATTGTGTCGGTGAAGTACGTTTTATGAGGGGCCCGAGCAGGCGAGATATCGGACATGGCGCTTTAGCATCCAGGGCGCTTAAGGCTGTACTGCCTGACAGTGATAAATTTCCATATACGATTCGGATCGTGTCGGAGGTCATGGAATCAAACGGTTCTTCATCCATGGCAACGGTGTGCGGCGGAACTCTTGCCCTCATGGATGCAGGGGTACCGATCAGAAAGCCGGTGGCCGGCGTGGCAATGGGCCTTATTAAGGACGATGAACAGATAGTAATCCTTTCAGACATTCTTGGTGACGAAGATCATCTGGGTGACATGGATTTCAAGGTCGCGGGAACAGATGAAGGGATCACCGCTCTTCAGATGGACATCAAGATCGAGGGTGTGTCAAAAGAAATTATGTCCCGGGCGCTGGACCAGGCCAGGACGGGGCGTATTCATATTCTTAAGGAAATGGAACAGGGGCTTTCAGAGCCCAGGACGGAAGTGCCTGAACATGCGCCGAAAATTTTCAGCCTGCAGATAAATCCGGACAGAATTCGTGACATCATCGGCCCGGGCGGCAAAATTATCAAGGGCATGACCGCTGAATTCGGAGTAAAAATCGATGTGGAGGATTCCGGAAAGGTTTCGATTTTTGCACCCAATGGCAAGGTCGGCGAGGCAGTGACGGCCCGGATCAAGGATATGACGGAGGAGGCCGAGATAGGCAAGATCTATACAGGAACCGTCCAGAAGATCGTTGACTTTGGCGCCTTTGTTCAGATCCTTCCAGGGATCGACGGGCTTGTCCATATATCCGAACTTGAGAATAGACGTGTAAACAAGGTCACCGATGTTCTAAAGGAAGGCGAGGAGGTCCGTGTCAAGGTGCTTGCCATTGATCAGCGAGGCAAGATCCGGCTGAGCCGGAAGGCGCTTCTTGTGAAATGATGAATGATGAATTGTGAATGATGAATTAAGGGATGTGGAAATAAATAACTTACCCATATAGCGCTCAGATTTAGGTCAGGTTCGATCAAGTAACCACTTTTAAAACCGCAGGCATAGCCGG
>JAIWHJ010000459.1:0-2468 GCA_048629695.1 Promethearchaeota archaeon | reverse complement strand
TCAAAAATAACTTCACATTTTCATGCGTCGATCCATCCCGCATGGCTGCGTTGCTCGTCGGTTAAATAGCCCTGCTATTCGCCCTTCTCGCGCCTTGCCATACGGGCGCCTCGACACCTGAAAATGTAAATTTATTTTTGGGCGAATCCTTACTTCCGTTTTGCCTCCACAACCCCGTCAAGCCGCCTGATTTTACCGAGCAGTTTAGAAATGTGGTTCAGGTCGTTGACCTCCACGACCATATTGAGTACGGCAAGTTTTGATGGGGACGTGTGAGCGGTCACGTTCACGATGTTCGCATCATTTAGAGTGATAGTATTGCTGAGAGTGGCCAGGAGTCCCTTCTGGTCATTGGCTACAATCCGGATTTGAGCCCGGTGCGTGTCCTTGGTGTCGGTCCCCCACTCTATCTCTATTCGTCTTTGTGGGTCAGTGGCCTGGAAATTGGGGCAGCTTACCTTATGGATGGATATCCCTCGACCGGCGGTAATATATCCCATTACCTTGTCTCCAGGCACAGGCATGCAGCAGTTGCTGATTCTGGTCAGCACGTTATCAATGCCGTCAATCTTGATGCCGTGTTCCTTTTGTGGTATGTGGTCGTCTTTTTTCTTGATCGGTTCAAGATCCCTGGCAATTGTCGATTCCTCAATCAAGTGTTGCTCATCTTCTTGAACAATTTCATGTCTGAGCACCCCTGAAAGGGCCTTGGCTGTAATCTTGCCGGAACCTACTTTGATAACCAGGTCGTTTAAGGAATTGCACGACAGTGAGTGAAGAATACCTTTTAGCTGTCCTGTCTTGATGATCCGTTTTATGCTCAGGCCGTATTTTTTCAGTTTCTTTTCGATTATCTCCTGACCGACAACCAGGCTGCTTTCGTGTTTATCTCTGTTCAGCCATTGACGGATTCTGCTTTTAGCGCGGCTGGTCTTGACCATGGAAAGCCATCCGCGGTTCGGTTTCTGGTTGGGGGAAGTGATGATTTTTACAAGGTCACCGTTTTTCAGCTTGTATTTTAACGGAACGATCTGGTCGTTTACTTTGGCCCCGGTGCATCGATTTCCCACTTCCGTGTGTATCGAATAGGCAAAATCAAGCGGTGTGCCGCCCTTGGGGAATTCTTTTACCTCCCCTGCCGGAGTCAGAACGTAAATTTCAGCATAATGCAGTTCCCCCTTGACGGCATCAAGGAATTCCCTGGGATCTTTCAGCTCTTGCAGCCAATGGATCAATTGCTTCATCCACTGAAAAAGCCTGGCGTCCTTTTTTGATACGGCCATCCCTTCCTTGTAAGCCCAATGCGCCGCAATGCCCTCCAGGGCAATCTTGTCCATTTTCTCGGTCCGGATCTGGATCTCCATAAATTCGCCGTAAGGGCCTATTACCGAAGTATGAAGCGACTGGTACATGTTGGCCTTTGGTTTACTGATGAAATCCTTGAACCGCCCGTCAACCGGCCCCCACAGGGAATGAACCACTCCCAGCACCTCGTAGCATTCACGAACATTATTCACGATAATCCTAAACGCGACCTTATCATAGACCTTATCTAAAGGGATGTTTTGTACGATCAGTTTTCTGTAGATGCTGTATAAATGTTTCGGCCTGCCGAGAATCCGGAAACCGGTGAGCCCGTGTTTTGCCAGATGCTTATGCAGCAGCTTTTTTACCTTTTCTACATAAAGTGTACGGTCCTGAGTTGAGGTCTTGATCCGCGTGGTCAGGTCGGTGTATTCTTCCGGATGGATGTAGGCAAAGGCTAGATCCTCCAATTCCCGCTTCATCCAATCAATACCAAGGCGGCTTGCAAGAGGCGCATAAAGGTCGTGGGTTTCCCCTGCGATTTCTCGTTGCCGGTCAGGCGGGAGATATTTGAGAGTCTGCATGTCATTCAGACGATCAGCGAGTTTGACGAGCAGAACACGGATGTCGGATGACATTGCCAGCAGCATTTTTCTAATATTTTCAGCTTGATAGGCCGTCGTACTGTTGAACCGCACGTTGGTGATTCTTGATGCTCCGCATACGATTGCGGCCACATCCTTGCCGAATAATTCCCGCAGTTCCTGTTCCGATGAAGTGGTGGATTCCTTGAAAACACCATGCAGCAGTCCTGCCATAAGTGTAGAAAGGTCGAGCCGCATACTTGCGAGGATGTACGAAACCGCCAGAGGGTGGGAGATGTACGGTTGTCCGGTATAGCAGACCCTGTCCCCATAAATCTTGACGGCATAGTCATATGCCTTTTGCAGCGGGGCAAGGTCCACGTCAGGCATGTATTCCCGTGCATGTTCGATAAGGTCGGTTATTGTCTGCATGAATTGTATTAGTAAAAGTTGCGGGTTGCAGGTTAAAAAGCGAAAAGCATGGGAACCGGGGCCGAAAAAATATTATTGAATGTATCGGAAAAACAAAGTTTCCGTCCATTTGTTAGAAATTATCAGTTTGTAATAATGGTTTGCATC
>JAIWHJ010000458.1:0-2475 GCA_048629695.1 Promethearchaeota archaeon | reverse complement strand
GGCAAGGCGCGAGGAGGGCGAATAGCAGGGCTATTTAACCGACAAGCAACGCAGTCATGCGGGATGGATCGACGCATGAAAATGTGAAATTATTTTTGAGCGAGCCCTTACGGTTTGAATATCATGTCCGGAATCAGGACGGCATTGCGGAGCTTTTGAACGCCGGGTGATGGTTCGGGCAGAAAACAGACACATCCCCCATCCCCATCGCGCATTAGCCCGGTTTCCTTTAATGCCTGTCCGGAAAATTGAATGAATACACCCTGTTTAAAGAATTCCTCCCTGGTCTTGTAAGAAAAATATGGTTCAAGGTTCTGGGGCAGTTGTTTTCGTAACTTATCACGGAGTTCGCCTAAAGGGGATGATGAAAAATAATCGGGCAGAAACCGGTGGCCGCTTCTGATCCAATCGAATATGAGCAGTTCACGGAGCAGATCCCTGTCCTGCCTTTTATCCGCCAGCTCAAAAAGGAGGCTGGTCATAAGCTTTTGTGTTTTTGCAACCTCGAAAAATCCGGTGGATAGACATTTCTTCAGAAGAATGTTAAAAAAAGCAAAAGGATCATCTTCCATCCGCCGTATATAATCAAAAAAGGTCCTGAAAAACCGGTTGTTGAAAAAGGCCTCTACACACTTGCCAAACCAGTACAAACGGCTTACGGTTTTGTGGTTCATCCGGTGGGTAGCAAGAATTTCGTATGGAGGCTGGGAACAGCGGACCATTTTGAATTCCTCCATGGATCGTTCAATCGGCGTGCCCGGCAGGATTTTTAATAGTCCCATCTGGATGTAATGGGGAAAAACCGAAAACACATCGTTAAATGATTTTCTAAATGTGTTCGGAACGTCATGGGGCAGCCCCAGGATCAGATCCACATGAATGTGTATATTGTCCAGGGCAACAAGTTTTGATATATTTGCAAGAGCCGTTTCTACATCCATGGCTCTGTCAATGGCGCTTAATGTCAATGGATCTGTGGATTGAATGCCGATTTCGAACTGAAACCGGCCTGGCGGCATGGTTTCAAGGAAGCTGAACATCTCCTTGTTAAACCTGTCCGGGGCGATTTCAAAATGAAACGTGGTATGGCCCTCTGTCGCGGAGAGAAATTGCCATAGTTCCAGCGCCCTTTCTTGATGTGCATTAAACGTTCGGTCCACAAACCGGATGATCCCGGGTGAGTGTTTCAGTATTTCACCAAGTTCCTCCTTGACCTGTCCGACATCTTTGCACCAAAATCCCTTTTCAATAGATGAAAGACAATAGGTGCAGGAAAAGGGACATCCCCTGGATGATTCGTAATACACGGCCCGGTTTTTTAATTCGTTTAAAAAATCTTCGTTTTTATATGGGGACGGAAAATGGTTGCCCGGTTCGGCCACGTATTCCGGTTTCAGCCGGTCGTCCATAAGGTCCTGGTAAAAGGGGGCGGGAACTCCCTCGATTTCACCCCTGATTATAGTGCAGGAGACGGGAGTCTCATGATTCGACAAAAACGTAATCTGAGGCCCGCCGAGAACCATACGCGTGTCTGGAAGTATCCCGGCAAGGTCTTTTATCAGGCGTGTTACGTAATTATAATTCCAGATGTAAACGGAAAAAAATAGATAATCGGGCCGGTTTTCGGAAATGCGGACCAAGGTGGAAAAATAAGGATCATTTATAGTAAACTGGTAAAAAGTAATGTCAGGCGTTAATATATGTTTTTCAAGTTCATTACGAACGTAAAACAGCGCCGGGCAGGAATGCGTGTATCGTGCGTTAAGTGCAATAAGTGTTATTTTCATAAGTGAATGCGGTTCCTTGTTTTCCCCGCAAAGGGTATAAATTTCATGCGTTTGCCCTGCTTACGCTCGGAGTATTTTCAACCTCTCTTTACACATGGTGAACGGTAATGAATATGACGGTACATAACGAAGAAAAAAATATAGCTGTCAGCCGGTTACCGGCCGGCATCTTACAATATTTTGTAGACATTCCGGTGGAGTGTCCCTACGGTCTGGACTTTACCGCCATTTACCGGCAGGCCCTCTTTGCCGGTCTGCCGGATCCGATAATGGGATCTTTTCTTTTTGCCGGATTTCGAAGAAATGGAAACAGCCTTTACAACACAGCCTGCCCTGAATGTAAAGGCTGCGTCTCGCTTCGAGTCGATCCTCGGAGATTCAAGCCCAACAGGAACCAGAAACGTGTTTTTCAGCGGAATCAGGACGTGACGGCCGAGTTCGGACCGGTTCATATCACTGATGAGAAAATTGATCTTTTAAACCGGTTTTTTAGTTCCAGGTATCCCAGGGCCGGTAATGCGGCCGAGGACTATTACAATGGTTTTTTCTTAAATTCATTCACCCGGACATATGAAATCAGGTATCGTACCAAGGGTCGGCTGATCGGTGTGGCTGTTGTTGATGTGAGCAATAAATGGTTAAATGGAGTTTATTTTTTCTTTGATCCGGATGAAAGCGGTCGCGGTCC
>JAIWHJ010000457.1:0-2476 GCA_048629695.1 Promethearchaeota archaeon | reverse complement strand
ATGGTGCCGAAGATAAAGGCTTTTTCACTAATCTCACTATCGCCCTTATATGTAAGATTTGCATACTCCTCCTGTACCGCATCCCGATCATAGCCGCGCAGCCGGACATCAAGCCTGGACAGCTCACGACGCAGGTTATACAGGGTCTCAACCTGCAGATTACGATCAACCGAGCTGATAATGCGTGCCCCGGAGGTTGCTATATTGGAGATGCCGTGATCTTCAAGGGCCTCGGTAATCACCGACGTGGAAAGACCGTCCTTGACCAGGTCCATAACCGTATTTAAAGAAAAACTGGTTTTGCCCTGGTTAAAGATAATATCCCTTTCAATGGCAGCCCGGTATTCGGCCTCCGGAATGATCCCCAGTTTGACCATCTTGCCCAGCACGTATCCTGCCCGGTCATCAGCACGGATCAGAGCCTGGCGGGCATCCTTTCTGTTTTTCTTGGTAAAAGGATTGTAGTAGCTCGGTCTTTTGACGGAGCCGGCAATAAACGCCGCCTCAAGCAAGCTCAGGTCGTCAGGATCCTTATCAAAATAATAGCGCGCAGCCACCCCGAGCCCGTGTCCGTTGCCGCTGACATAGAACTGGTTGGTATAAAACTCCAGGATCTTCTCCTTGGAGTATCGATTTTCCAGCCGAAGGGCATAGAGCAGTTCTTTCAGCTTTGCCTTGTAGCTGCGTGATTCACGTTTGAACAGGTTCTTTGCGGTCTGCTGGGTAATGGTACTGCCGCCCTGAACGACCCGGCCGGCCTGATAGTTGGCGATCATGGCCCGGATAATGCCGGGAATGTCTATGCCGTAATGGGTGAAAAACTGATCATCCTCTGCAGCCACGATGGCGTTGACGAAACTTTTTGGGATCTGATCGTAATACAGGTACTGACGATGGAAATCCTGGAACAGAACGCCGATTTTCTCTTTACCATCCCGGTAATAAACCGGACTTTCCCGACCCAGGATAGACTCGATATAGGCCTCATCCATCTCAGGACAGGGGGCCTTGACCACCAGGTAATACAGCCCGCCTACCCCGGCGGCTGTTGCCAGCAGGGCTATAACAAAAACAAAGAAAAACAAGTATTTAAAAAAACGAAACATGGTATACGATGTTAAAATAAATCATTACAGAGTTTGATAACCAGTAAACAGAAAATGAAGACAACCGTCACAGGCCTGCCGTCTCGCTGGTAGGGACAAAACCGGAAGTCACCGAGATTTGCAACGTTAAAAAATTGCACGACCCAAAAAATCCCGTATTGCGATAGTGTATCGCATGGTTGTAAATCATAATAAGAACAGTTGTCAACAATATGTTTTTCCTTGAAAAATATTCCTGTTTAATGGTAGATAATGGGAAAATAATAAGTTAGATATCTTTTCGCTTGGACAAACTGAGCAACAACTAATAAATCAAGCTGGTTACACAACGGATGCCTTCCGGAGCACTGTATGAAAAAAAATCCGACTTTCACACATTACTGCCTGCTCATTTTTCTATTGGCAGGACTTTCAGCCTGTTCCTCGCTCACCAGTACAAATTATTACGACTCCAGCCGATCAGAGATCGTTGCTGATTACGAATATGATCAGCCGCAGGATACCCGGATAATTCCTGTTGAATCAGAACAGGACTTGGAAGAAGAACTTGCGGCTCTGGAAAAACTAGGCGACTGGAGCGAAGGCAGCCCCAGCCAGACAGAGATTCCCACGGAAATCGTCTACGACTTTCCTATTACCATCAACAAGCAGGTTGATTTTTACCTGGATCAGTTTCAAAACAAACAAAAAAAGTATTTCAAACGCTGGCTGGAACGATCTACAAAATACCTGCCCGCAATCCGCCATGAACTTAGAGTCGCCGGCCTGCCCCAGGATCTCGCCTACCTGGCCATGATCGAGTCCGGCTATAACCCTTCAGCCTATTCACATGCCCATGCGGCCGGCCTGTGGCAATTTATACCGGGAACCGGCCGTAACTATGGCTTGCGCATTGATTCATGGGTGGATGAGCGTCGTGAGCCGGAAAAAGCCACCAAAGCAGCGGTTGCCTACCTGGGCGCTCTATACGAACGATTCGGCGACTGGCAACTGGCCGTGGCCGGCTATAATGCAGGCGAAGGAACGGTCTCTCGTGCAATAAAAGCCAACAAGCGAGCCGGCAAACCGACTAATTACACTGCACTTAAACTGCGCTCTGAAACACGGCGTTACGTACCTAAGCTCATTGCTTTTAGCAACATCATCAAAAATCCTGAGAAATACGGTCTTAAAATTGCCAGAGTTCCAAACGAGCCCTATTTCAGTGTTGTGCGCTTAAGTAGCCAGGTAGAGCTTGGCGTTGTAGCCGATGCAGCAAATATACGTATTGAAGAACTGGAAATGCTGAAGGGTGAACTGTGTAATCAGCGGTGATGGATCGCAATCACAGTGCCCGGCGGAACGATGCGGGTCAGGCAACGCCCACCGGG
>JAIWHJ010000456.1:0-2479 GCA_048629695.1 Promethearchaeota archaeon | reverse complement strand
TCTGTGTAATTGACTGGCTATAGATGCATCCCTCAGTGCCCAGAAGATGTATGGCCCGCTACAATTTCGATTATCACTGCGTATAATTGACAGGTGGTATCCACATAGCAGTTTAGGTTGAGTTTTAACTACTAAGGCGGGTACTGCAATGTCATGTGGATCCTCAGAATCCTTTGTGATCAGGACATCCCCTTCAAGTAATTGAAATTTTTTTAGCTCATGTTCATTTGCGGTAGCCACCATATATTCAATCGAGTCATCTATAGATTCGTTGTAGTAAACATCTACATAATTGCAGAGCCTTACTTCTGTCTCGTCATCATGACTCTTTTTGTCAACATTGCTTGGAATAATTTGACATTGGTTTTTCAGCTTGGTAATTAACCAATGCTTCGGAATCTCCCCAAGCCATTCAACTTTACTATCCTGAAATGAGACCATTATCTAATTCACCCCCAATCCAGCCAACATCTTCTCCGCCTCTTTCTCCAACGCCCGAAATTCCTTTAACAACTCATCCGCAGGCTTTGGAGGCTGGTATTTATAAAAATACTTATTGGGCAGGATTTCATAACCAAGATGCGGGCTGTCCTGCCAGCGGATAATCGGTTTGCCGATTTCACGCTTCAAAAATGTTCCGATATCCTCGCCATACTGGATATATTCATTGTCTGAAATATAATGACGGTGGGTAAATTCAGCCGCAACCTCCAGCCCTTTAATAAAGGCATTGATCGCCCTGTTCTTCTCTTTGGCTGTTGTGAGGTCTTCCGTCAGATTGGTGATCTCTTCGGCAAAGGCATCCTTCACCTCTTTTTCAAATATTTTCACGAAGCTCTTTTCCGGGCCGAGGGTAAAGCTGATTTCCCGCTCAACACTATTTAGCTTCAAATGGATGCGAAAATCAAGGTCAGACTCGTAAAATTGCTGTTCTTTCTTGATGTTGGCCGGTGTAAATGCCTTGGCATACGGTTCTGTGATATAAGCAGGCTGGTCATTTTCATCAGTCTGCCAGAAGACCACACTCACCTTATGAAAGGCAAAATCCTTGTTTTTGAATATTTTTACATGGTCATTCTGCTGATCATCCGTCCCGTTGCTGCGGTACAGCTCTACAATCCACTGCCGGTGACGGTCCAGAATACGGTTTCTCTTGTTGCCGAATGATTTTGGCTCTTTATCAAACTGCTGTCTGCCGTCAATGATCCGTACCTTTCCTTTACGGGAAGCCGGTTTGTTGTTGGTCAACAGCCAGATATAGGTGTAAATGCCGGTATTATAAAACATCTGGTCGGGCAGCATGACAATGGCATCAAGCCAGTCATTTTCAAGAATCCAGCGGCGGATCTCGCTCTCGCCGGAACCACAATCGCCATTCGACAGGAGCGAACCATTAAAGATAATGGCAATGCGGCTACCGCCCTGGCTGACAGGCTTCATCTTGGCAAGCATGGTTTGCAGGAAAAGCAGGGCCCCGTCATTAGTGCGCGGCATGCCGGCCTGATAACGGCTGGGCTTATATTTTCTCGCCTCTTTTTCATAACCGTCTTTGCCGCCCCAGGTGACGCCAAAAGGAGGATTGCTGAGCATAAAGTCAAACTTATGCTGCGCTCCGGCCAACTGGTCGCCTGGCTCCCGGCTTTGTTCGGAATGGGGAATCAGTGAATTGCCGTAACAAATCTCGGCCTGCTTATCGTCTTTGATCAGCATATCCGATTGACATATGGCATAGTTTCCGGGTTGGAGTTCGTGGCCGTGGACGGTGACAAAGCGCTCCACACTTTTCTTTTCCTTATCGGTCGCGGCCTTGTCCAGCAGATGTTCCTTGGCAATGGACAGCATGCCGCCGGTGCCGCAGGCAGGATCATAAATAGAAATGTGCTTTTTCGGCATCGGAATATCAAGCAGTTCCACCATCAGCCGGATGACTTCGCGTGGGGTAAAGTGCTCTCCGGCCTCCTCTCCGCTCTGCTCTGAAAATCGCCGCAACAGCTCTTCATAGACATAGCCCATTTCAAGATTGGACAGATGATCCGGCCCCAGCTTTTCATTGGCGTACTGCCGTAAAATCGGAGCAAGCCGGGCATTCTTGACCATGCGGCCAATAACGGCCCGATAATCAAAATGGTCAATAATATCCTGAATGTTATCTGAAAATCCGTTGATATAGTCACGAAAATTTTTCTCCATCAAGGTCGGATCTTCCTTGCAGATAGCTTCAAGCGTCCAGTTGGTCTTATTGGAGAATGGTGATTTCTTTGGATTCAGTTCAAGCTTTTTTACCAGGGTTGCAAGGGCTCCTTTTTTTATGTTCGGGCGCTTTTTCAGAATTTCAGACGCCTGTTTTTTACGCCATGAGATCAACACACACTCTAACCGCCGAATAACAATGATCGGCAAAATAACACTTTGATACTCATAGGCCTTGAATTTACCCCGTAGCCGTTCCGCCGATTTCCATATCTCATTGGTAAGATTA
>JAIWHJ010000455.1:0-2491 GCA_048629695.1 Promethearchaeota archaeon | reverse complement strand
GTTTTTTGTGGTAGAAAAACTCCGAAGTTATATGTGACGCCTGCAGAGCCATATGTTTTATAAGGCACTTATACCCCTCGGGGGGGTACTGAAAATAGTCCAGGACCTTTAAAAATTTCCAGTTTATCTGGGTTAGCATTATCCGGTTATTATTTTTAACAAAATGCACATTATGAGGTTCAGGGTTCAAGGGTTCAGGGTTCAGGGTTCAGGGTTCAGGGTTAATTAAAAAATGTAAACATTCACAGCGCCACATTTTCACGCAAATGATGCGACAAACTCCATTTTCTACATCCCTGCCTTCATTTGCTGCAATGCGTCTTGATCATTGCTGCGTCACCATTTACTTCATCGCCTCCGGCCAAGACGTCATTCACGCCACATTTTTAAAAAAATCGCATGATCACGCTGTTACATGGCTAAAAAATAACCGTCCAGGAAATGAAATTATTTTAGACTATCAAAAAAAACATCCGTTTCAACAGGAATTCAAGGAATTCATAACCGGACTTAGAACCGATTTTTCAAAACCATCATCATCGCCCTTTCTTGACAAAGGAACAGAGTTTCAAAAAAAGGTATGGGACCTCATTTCCAGTATTCCTTTCAGCGAGACCAGAACCTATGGAGACCTTGCCGTGGAACTCGGCTCGTCAGGCTATTCCAGGGCCGTGGGGCAGGCATGCAATAAAAATCCGTTGCCACTCATCATCCCGTGTCACCGTGTTATAGGTTCCAGTGGGTTTGGAGGCTTTGCAGGCGGGATTTCAATAAAAAAAAGGTTGCTTGAGATCGAACAGAAAATGAGAAAATAAGATATGATCACAGCATCTCTATTATAGTATTATTGATATTGTGCAATGGCTCCACTTTATCCACTACACCTAGAGCAATAGCCTCCTTTGGCATTCCAAAGACCACGCAGGTATCCTCATCCTGAGCAATGGTCTTTGCCCCGGCCTCTTTCATCTTTGCCATCCCTCGCGCCCCGTCCTTGCCCATCCCGGTTAAAATTACACCAACAGCATTAGCGCCTCCAAAGGCGGCCACCGAGTTAAATAATACGTCCACGGCAGGCCGCTGGTGACAAACAAGGGGACCGCTTTTGATATTCACATAATAACTGGCCCCACTTCTACGCATTACCATGTGGTAATTACCTGGCGCCAACAGCGCCCATCCAGGGGTTATAGAGTCACCGTCCTCAGCTTCCTTGACCCGGATTTTACAAAGCCGGTCCAAACGTTTGGCAAAACTCGTTGTAAAATTAGGGGGCATATGTTGAACGATCACGATACCCGGAGTGGTTGGAGGAAAATCAACAAGAACATTTTTAATTGCCTCGGTACCACCTGTAGATGCGCCGATAGCAATAATCTTATTCGTTGTTTTCGTAAGAGCCAATTTTTTTTCAGTAACTCTGACCGGTCTGCGTGTTTGGGTTGCGGATCTTTGGGCCAGACTGTTCATGTCCACACGGGCGGCTGCGCGTATCTTTTCCGCCAACTGGACGCTCATGTCCCCGACGGAATAGGCTTCTCCAGGCTTACAGATTACGTCTACGGCCCCGACATCCATGGCCTCCATTGCAAGATCACCACCGGCCTTTGTCAGAGAACTGACTATTATCACCGGTAAAGGGTAATACTTCATCAACTTTCGTAGAAAAGTGATACCGTCCATCCGCGGCATCTCAACATCCAGAGTGATCACATCCGGTTTCAAGTCAACAATCCGGTCTCGAGCCACATATGGGTCAGGCGCGGTTCCGACAACCTCAATGTCTTCTTCCCTGGACAACTGTTGCTTGAAAACCGAACGAACAACAGCAGAGTCATCAACTACCAGGACACGTACTTTTCTCATAATTTATCAAATTAATTTAGTAAAATGCATCACGATTCAATTATCATACACAGAACACCGGATGATGTCCTGAACGTAATAAACGACGGATCCTCAAACAGTTTTTCAGGAAAAAAGTCGATCACCCTGCCTGACTCAGGCATCCCGAGAACTGCCGTCCCTTCAGGATTAATTTCCCCAAGCAGACTGCCGACCGCCATATTCGCAGTCTCCCGCAATGTATCAAGCACCTGTCCCTCATCAAGAGAGGAGATGTCAATTCCCATAAAATTCCCTGTCATCCGCCAGGCTAATGCCTCGGTCAAATAAAAATGAACCGACGTCTCCCCGGCATCCACCGCATACCCGATGGCGGCATGGTAATAGTCTGAAGCAGACTCAAGCGCATCTGCCGCAGATCCGGCCACCGGTTCCAGAAAAATGAAAAACATTTTTTCAAACAACTCCTTCATCGACTCTATAACAACCTTTTTCACGTTGTCATCCATCTGCCGATCTCCTGCCTGGTAGTCGATAACATTTGATTTTATCAATGTCATAGGTAAATATTCGGCTTGATGCCGGAAAATAGCTAGAACCACCAAAAAAGTAAATGTTTGGCAGCGCACCCCAAGGGCACTTCCTG
>JAIWHJ010000454.1:0-2496 GCA_048629695.1 Promethearchaeota archaeon | reverse complement strand
CATTTTCAAGCTCAATGTTTTCAGCCACCCGGACTTTGATCCGGGTCAGTCTGTTGTTGTCACCCAGGTTGCAAAGCGTTTTAATCAAAAGGGCGGCTATTTTATCCGGGCTGTTGACCGGATCGGTAAAGATCATGGTTTTTTCCCGGCCAAGAATCCGGGCGGCCAAATTGTCAGTGGTCTTGCCGTGGGCGCTTATAAAGGTCATATCATCCCATGGCTCCCGAAAACGGGAACAGGCCAGTTGAGCGCTGGACAGGGCGGGATAGATCTTTAGTTGCTCGCGGCCAAAGCGTTTGATCAGGCTGCGTCCTATCCCGAAAAAAAGCGGGTCGCCCGAGGCCAGCACAGCCACATCGCCTTGGTCCAGAAAAAAGGCCAGATGATCAAGCATCTCCTTGATCGGAACAATATTTACCAGATGTTCGACCCCCTGCGCCAGAGGTTGAAAACGGGGGGATGCTGCCACGGCCCGGCAGTTGCGAATCAAAGACGCCATTTTTTTATCCGGATGTTTCCCGGAAACGCCGATAAGATGGATCTCAGACACGAACAGCCACCTTTTTGGCTGAGGTTACCAGGTATACGCTGACCGGCAGACCGGAGGTTTTCTCGGCATAGCGTTTTGCCGCCAGGCAGACCATTTTAATTATGTCCTCGCGTCCAAGTTTGTGTAACCGGTCATATATTTCTCTGACCGTATTGGCGTGATCAAGTCTGCCGGCAATCTCATCGGAGACAATTCCTGTTTTTTTTAAATAATCAAGCGCCTGAACAGGTTCCAGTGCCCCGTGCCTGACATGGGTCTGGGGTATCTCCATGGCCGCCTTCATTACCTTGGCCCACATAACAGCCAGATGTATTTTGACAAAACCGGTCTCCCCGGCTTTTATCAAAGAAAAGCCCAGGTAATCACCCATCATGGCATAGGCCTCCTCAGGCAGATCAAGCAGTTGCTGTACCGCCTTTTCCGAGGTGCGGCCCGTTGAGAGAACGATCTCCCTGAGCCCTGTCTCTTTGGCCACATTCATGGATGTTTCAATGGTAGCGGTCCATGCCTCGGCGGAAACAGGCTTGACAATGCCGGTGGTGCCGAGAATGGAAAGACCGCCGATAATACCAAGCCGCCTGTTCAGGGTTTTTTCAGCCAGGTATTTGCCGTGGGCAACTGAAATTGTAACAGACAGCGGCTGTTTGTTATTTATAGAGGCCCGGGCCTCGTCAATTGCCATACGAATCATTTTTTCAGGAACCGGATTAATGGCCGGCCTTCCTATGGATACGGGCAGACCGGGCTTGGTAACCATGCCCACGCCCGCGCCTCCCTGAATAATCAGCGATTCTTTCGGGACTTTCCCGGCAGCAGATAATAAAACCACCTCTGCAATAATCTCAGCCCCGTTTGTTACATCAGGATCATCACCAGCGTCCTTGATTACCGAGGCCAGGGCCCGGCCGCCCTGAAGCCGGCAGCAATGCATGGCAAAATTTACCCGGCTGTGGTCAGGGAAAGGAATGCTCACTTCAACAACTTCTCTCCCGCCAAGCAGACACAGGGCCGCTCCTTTGGCTGCAGCCGCGGCACAGGCGCCGGTGGTATATCCTGATCGCAGTCTTTTTTTTCCGGCTGTCATTTGGAATTAAGAATTAGGTCTGATTTTTTCTATTCCCGCCGAATCAGGCGTAACCGTTCAGAGGGGTCCCCTATTTAGCAGACTCCTCCGCAAGTCTCAATAAGGCATTTACAATGGCCACTGCCACCGGCGTGCCGCCTTTGCGGCCCAGGGAGGTGATAAAGGGATATTCCGCGGCGGCAAGCAGTTCCTTTGATTCAGCCGCATTGACAAAACCCACGGGCACGCCGATCACCAGGCCGGGCTTGAATCCGGGATGATTATTGTTAAGCAGATCCATCACCTTTAACAGGGCTGTGGGGGCATTGCCGATAACGGCAATGCCGATATTTTCATCAGACGCCAGTTCAACCGCAGCCTCGGAACGGGTAATATTATGCGCCATGGCCAGTTCCGCGGCCCTGGGATCATCAATATGACAAATCACCCTGCCCCCCCGCTTTTCCAATAACTGATGAGATATGCCTGCCGCTGCCATGCGTACATCAACCAGGATATTGGAGCCGTTTCCAATGGCCTCCAGGCCGGACTCAACGGCCTTGGGATGGAAACGCACATTCCGGGCAAATTCGAAATCGCCGGTGGCATGGATCATTCTCCGCACTATGGCAAACTCATTTTTTGAAAAAGAAGTGGGGCCGAGTTCCTCTTCAATAATGCGAAAACTCTCAGCCTCAATTTCTCCGGGATTTCTCCGGCAAATCTCAGTCATGGAATGCACCCTATCCGGCTAAAATATAATACGAAAACCTAACTTTGCCCTCGTTCCCAGGCTCCGCCTGGGAATGCATGCCTTAAGGCTCTGCCTTTTTTAGTGCCTTAGTGGTAATTTTCTTGTTTTTGTGGCAGAAAAACTCCGCGC
>JAIWHJ010000453.1:0-2501 GCA_048629695.1 Promethearchaeota archaeon | reverse complement strand
CGGCGTGGGACAGGTGCTCTCCCACTGGACCTGGCTCCCTTCGTTGAGCAGGCAGTTTAGCCTTTCCGGCCGTAAGTTTCTGAATGCGGGCAAGCGTTCCGTCATCCGGCTGATGACACCCCGGGGCATGCGTTACCAAGACGCCTACGCACGGGCTCACCCCTTTAGCGCCATGGTCGACGGCATGTTGAACCCGCAAATGGTGGATGAAACCGCGGATATCATGCGAGCGGCCATTGCAGATGACACACAAATAAACGTAATCATCAACAACCGTTCCGGCGGCAATGCCCCGATCATCGCACAGAAGATTGCGAAGGAATTTCTTGCCGATCATTGATTTCCGCTACGCCAGTGCAAAAACCTGCACTGTACCGCTTTTGCCCTTAACCCTTGTGGCTGGCAATTCTTTCAATGGGAATTTGCCATTTATGCCGGCCCTGGTAGTGGCGCTGATAATTATTTCTGTGCCGAATTCCTTGTTCAGGCCCTGCAGCCGTGACGCAAGGTTAACCGTGTCACCTACGAGGGCATAGGACAAACGATCCGGGCTCCCTATGTTGGCTGCCACAACTTCCCCCGTGTGGATGCCGATCCCGTGAAAAAGAGGCGGGTATCCCCGTTGCTCAAGGTCCTGATTGACGGTATAGAGACGTTTCTTCATTTCAAGGGCCGCCTGTACCGCCATTACCGGGTGATCCTTTCTGAAGATGGGGGCGCCGAATACGGCCTCAATCTCATCTCCAATATACTGGAGCACCAATCCATGGTATTGCTTAATTGCCTCGTCCATTTCCTTGAAGTACCCGTTTATGATCTTCACGACTTCTTTGGGGGGTGTTGTTTCAACCATTGGCGTGAAGTTCCGTAGATCTGCGAAAAGCACTGTCACCTCTTTGATCTCTCCATCCAGAGATACATTCCCGGCAAGAATTTCATCCCGGATTTCTTCTGTCACATATTTGCCAAACGTCTCCTTGACAAAGTCGCGTTCCTTAAGCCCCTCGGTCATTTCGTTAATCACGTCACCGGTGTAACCGATCTCATCATTGGAGGATACCCGCACTTTGTGTTCAAAAACGCCATTTCGAACGCTTCGCAATACCTGGACGATTTCCTGCAAAGGTCTTGTGAGGTTGCTGCTTACCAGGAATGTCAGCCAGATGCCCACACTCACAAAAATCAGGGCCTCATAGAGCAGGGTTGATTGCAATTGTTCCAGAACCTGAGCGGGATCGCGATTGGTATGAAATGTCGGTCGGATCATATTGAGAATGGAAAAAAAAGGGACCAGATTGCAGGCAAAAAGGAAGGCAATAAGTCTCGTTCGGATGCGGATACGCGCCGTTCCGGGAGTCATGTACAGGCCCCCATTTGGAAAAAAGTAGGGCACCACCCTCCTTTGCAGGACAAATTCAAACACAAAAAAAGCTACGGTTGTGGTAATCAAACCAGTGTAAAAATTCATGAGAAATACACCATGGATCGCTTCCCGACCAGCACCGAATGCCCAAAACAGCATGGAATACAGCACGGCTGCTGTGACCCAAATGCCAAAGTCGAGTGCTATGAGAAAGAATGGTTCGTTGAGCAATTTTTGACGCGCCTTGACAGTATCCTCCTCTAATAGCGGCTTTTCCAGGAACCTGTTATTCAGGTAACGCCGAATGGGTCTTTCGTAGACTAAGGTTAACACCAGGGGCATTAGGAAAGCGAAAGGAATAAAAATCATATTTGTGCGTTGGACCAAATGTGCGATATCCAATGAAGGCCTCGATCCTGACCCGTGGGCCAAAAATAAGACGATCGAGACTCCAATAACGTTGGCGATTAAATTGGCAAAGAACATTGCGTTCTTGACACGGAAAAGATTGAACCTCGTCATGACCTTTTACCCCCGTCTTTCTTTCCGCCGGCTATGTCTTTAATGGAAAGATGTCAAAATGAAAAAAATACTCTGCCATACGATAACATGTTTTTTCAAAGTTAGGAAGGAGGTAGCTGGATATTCGACATAAGCCATAATTTTTTGGGAAAAATTGAAAAAATTTCAACAAAACCGCAAAAGTAAAAATTCATTCTCGCCCTGCGTCTTGCTCAAATCAGGCCCCACAAGGCCCCTGACGCCCCATTCTTGCGACGACATTCGAGGTTGACATACTCCGTCCTGTTCACCTACTACAAAACCCCAAGAAAGCAAAATTTGGCGGTTGATATATATAGCAATATCAATAGGTTACGTGACCCACGCCCTTGACAGGCAGCCTTTTGCACTGTATGGTGGGGCCATGGATATTATTAATAACGCATCAGAAACTATATTCAAGCGGCTTGTCTGGCACACCGCCAAAAGAGATCAGGCCGGGATCGCGGAGAAGCTCGCCAATGAACAGGAAGTTCATGAAATATACGGGCTTGGCGATGCCGGATTATTCGATGAATTTTTCTGTTTCCTGCGCGAACTCGGTATCATGAAAGTTCTCGAACAGCTTGCCCCGCGA
>JAIWHJ010000452.1:0-2502 GCA_048629695.1 Promethearchaeota archaeon | reverse complement strand
TGGCTCGCAATATCTTAGGTATCCCGGTCCCACGCCCTTCGGTCATGTTCAGTTCCTTGAGGAATTCTCCGATCCGGCGATTTCTGTACCTACGGGAGATGAAACTGCCTGACTGCAGATCAGAAAGCTTGATGGACCGATCCGGTCCTGGATAGCTGGTGATGGTGACATGATCGGGCAAAATTCGTACTTCAACCGGTTCACGGATTTCATAACTGCGATGATACACGGCATTGACAAGGGCCTCTTCCAGGGCATCGAAGGGGTAGTTGTAAAAACGATCCGCCTCGGCCCTGTCAGGGTGTTTGACAACGATCTCCTCAATGAGAATGGCGTGCAGATAGGCAAGAGCCTCTTTCAGCATGCGGCTTAACGGGCCTTGAAAAATTTTCTCCTTGAAAACGTCTCCGCCCGGACCTTCGGGGAACTGGACCACATCGATCTGCGTCTGTGGAAAAAAGCGATCCGGTCGTTCGTTGAAAAACAGCAGGCCGATATTGCGCGGTTTGATGACTTCATCAGGAGCGTCAACGATTTGCATCCTCCGGCATAGTTGGACAAAATCCAGCCGGTCAGCGTGGTCATACAACTCACTGCCGATTTCCTTGAGATAATCGCGAATAAGGGGCAGTTGCAGATCATCCAGGCCAGCGTGATGGCAGATCCGGTCATCAAAGGGCACCTGGGCTGCAAGACCGATCAACTCTACCTCTTCCTGATGTCCAGCTTGCACAGTAGCAGAGCCTTTACGGATGTAATAGCCGTATTCCCGGTTCTTTTTGGCAAGAGAAACCGGGGCTTTATACGGTCTGTTCTGACCTCCCGGAGCCCAGAGAACCAGAACATTTCGGCCCTCGATCACATAAGGCACTATCACCGGATGGTAGTGCGGCGTAATTTTATAACCCAGTTCCAGGATTTTTTTCTGCAAGCTGTCCAGTTGCTCAGCCGGAATACCGGCCGGCGGCAACTCCGGGCGGCCGTTGTCATCGGCAATACCAAGGAAGATATAGCCGCCGCCAAGGTTGTGGAAGTCATTGGCAAAAGCGCACATGGTGTGCAAAACAGCCTCCGGATTCCAGCCGCGTTTAAACTCAAGCCGTTCCCACTCCACAGGGCGGCCCTGCAACACTTCATGGATATTGATAGGTAGACTCATGTTTTACGGTTCTTTCTTGTTACCCTCTTTATTACCCCTTTTTAAGGGTATTACCCTTTTTCTGCCAAACCGCCCCAGGACCCCGGCCCAGACATTCCACGAATCCGGTCTTTTGTAGGTTCCTTAGCACTTTTCGAACCATATCCCGGCTAACGCCCATACATACACGTTCAAGTTCATAGATGATAAAGTCGGGCCCGTAGGTTGGGTAGAGTGAAGCGAAACCCAACATTTTGGAGCCAGCCAAACCACAGGGGCATGTTCATATGCAGTGGTGTTTGATTTCATTCGGAATGATTTAATCGATCGTTGTGCATTGTATCGTTGGGTTTCGTTCCTTAACCCAACCTACCTAGCTGCCAGTGCCCACCCTTATCAGGGCCGATCCGTTTTACGAGCCCTGCTTTCTTTAATGAGTTGATGTTTTTCCTGATAGCTTCCCTTGACTTACCTGTAATATTTACAAGTTGGGCGTATGTAATTCTTGGCTTTTGGAGCATATTAGTCATGATAATCCTCTGAAGTTCAGATAGATTTTCAGGCAACTTTTCAGGCAACTTTGTCTTATGGGGCATCCGGCTTTCATAATTTTTCCGTTTAAATGTGACATAAAATGATTCGCCTATCTCTTCAAATTCTGCGGTCGGTTCTTTAGAAAGAATAAGGCTGATTCCTCTGCCCCATCTTTCAACAAAACGACCCCTGTGAAATATGTCCGCAATCAGTTCGTTTCTTCTTTGTGAAACCATCCTGGTTCTGATTTGTTTGATGGTCAAACCGCCATAAAGTCTGCCGGGATTCCTAATTTCAAGCCGGTCTTTGAAAATTGCAATATTCACAGAATCATATTCATAATAATCTCTGTGACAAAATGCATTGATAATGGCCTCACGAAAAGCGTCTTTGGCAATTTCAGGAACATCTACTCTGACTAATCCGTCAAGCCTCATCCCAATATTAATATGTTCCAAGATATACGTTTCAGCGCTATTGATGAGATAGAAAAGATTACATCTCTTTTACTTTTAAAACTTAGAAAGAGTAAAGGCAACGAGATAGAATTAAAAAGTGATTATTATTGGGATATTTCAAGTGAAGAATTATATAATCCATACGAAGAACCTAAAAACATTACGTTATGACAGTTAACAGATGATTTAGAAGGAGATTATCCTTCATGGTCCCCTGATAGTAAAAAAATCGCCTTTGTATCGGACCGTGATGGAGATAGCGAGATCTATACTATAGACTATGATGGCAAAAATCTGGTTCAAATTACAGATGATACAGGAGCCGGTGCTCCCGCATGGTCACCTGATAGTAAAAAAATTGTCTTTGTATCA
>JAIWHJ010000451.1:0-2510 GCA_048629695.1 Promethearchaeota archaeon | reverse complement strand
CAGGCGGCGCACCTGCACGCGCTCAGGGCAACCGGTATAAGGGGGTTGGGCTTATAACCGGTCGCCCTGATCACGCACATCTGCACCACCTGTGATCGCTTACATGGTAAGGGGGATAACCGTTGCATGGTAGCCTTGCCCCCATGATCAGTTACAACTCGCCTTATTTTTTCCAAAAAAACGTCTAATGGTTCCAAAGATTATTTTTATCCCACGCCATATTCTAGGCAGCGCCCATATCATCAGCAGAATGAAGACAATAAGCAGGCATATGAAGGCCCATGGATAATGCAAAGCAACCCATAGGCCGCTGATCACCGCGATGTCTTCCGCAATCGAGGCGCTCCAGTTCGTGATCGGTTCGGGAGAAGTATTGATGATGACCCGTGTTCCTGCTTTGGTAGCGTGGGTAGCAGCAGCCATCCCTCCGCCGACGATAGCCGCAGCAAGTGTAAAGGCCGGATCTACTTCACCCACCGCGCCCATAGCCAGGAGCGCTCCGGCAGGAACGCGGATAAATGTATGAATACAATCCCAGCCAGTGTCAACTCCCGGCATCTTGTCCGCGAAAAATTCCACAAGATACATCAAACCGGCTGCTCCAATGACCAGTGGATTCATAAGGATTTGGAGACTGTCCGGCAAAACCGCACTATCCGTCATTCCAAGCAATCCCAGAACCAGGATCGTGGCGTAAAGATTAATGCCGCTGGCCCATGCAGCGCCCATAGTTAAAGATATAGTATTAACTATCTGGTCAAGTTGTTCCATTTTGAATTTATTTGCTTCCGAATACGCGTTTTAACAAATCAGTAGTCTGCTTTGCAGGATTCCGGCGAATGGCAATTTCCTCCTGGGCAATATAGTGGAAGATCCCATCCATACCTCTGTTCGTCACATAATCCGTCAAATTCGCTTTTACATCCGGCACAAACGGTATGGATCGATACTGGCCCATAACCTTGTCGTACGACTCGATTGCCCCCACGCTTGACAAGCTCTCTTCAATAACGGGCGTCATCTCTTTTGCCAGGGATGGAGACATCTTTTTCTGAAAATATTTTGTGGCCGCATCTTCGGGGCCTTTATAAACAGTCATAACATCGTCAAAAGTCATTTCAGTAATTGACTGCCCAAAAAGTTTCTTTGCCTTTGGAGTTGCCGCTTCAGCAGCCCGATTCAGTTTTAGTTCCAGATCGTCAAGCAGGCCTGACATGCCGATTTTACTTAATACGGATTTTATTTTTTCCAATTTTTCAGGCAATGGTATATGAATGGTGGAATCAGCATTAAAGCCGTCAACTTGGCCTAAGCGGCCGACTACATTCTCTGTGCCGATCTGCAGGGCATCTTTAAACGCCCCTCCAATTTCACCACTTGTAAGATCTTCTACTTGATTGTCGTTTTCAGTAAAGGTATTTAAAAGTTCTCCGCCTATGTCCCACCAACTGCCTTCCGCCTTTGCGGAGTTTGAAAATAAAGAAAAAAAGATAATAGTTATTCCTGTAAAAACCATGGGGCGCAAATTCGAATTTTTTTCAAAAATTAAGCACATGGAATTCCTCCTGATTATTCAGTAGGTTATCTGAAAAAGAGTAAATATTTTCTCGATAAACGGGCAGGGTCAGGTCTCAACATGGTGCAGAAATGTTGAGACCTGATTTGCCTCTGTACTAAAATATCCTATTTGATGGGATGCAGCTCAACCCGACGGTTTTCAGCCCGGCCGCTTGGAGTCTCGTTTGAGGCAACCGGCTTGGCAAGTCCGTATCCACGGGCGGTCAGTTGATTACTACTTACTCCGTTTTCGATGAAATAGTTCATTGTCGCCTGGGCACGCTGCTCAGACAGTTTCTGGTTATACTCCTTGGCGCCGACGTTGTCGGTATGACCTTGGATCTCCAACTTAAGTCCGGGATTCTGACTGATAACAACCAGGACTTCCTTCAGATTCTTAAGTGACTGCGGCTTGATGTCGGCTTTGTTGGTCTCGAACATAAGGCCTTTAATAACCCAGCAGCCAAGATGATTCACGGATGCGCCGACCGGCGTGCCGGGACATTTGTCCTCGTAATCATATACGCCGTCACCGTCTGAATCCAACGGGCATCCTTTGTTATTAACCTGAACACCCTGCGGGGTGTTGGGACATTTGTCCAGTGAATCGACTACCCCGTCGCCATCGCTGTCCAACTCCTTTGTCTTTTCAAAAAAGACCTTTTTAACAAAGTCAGCCATGCCGTCAGGGGAGTTGAGGTTGTCACCGTCGGTTACAAAGCCGCATTCGCCTGCCAGTACGATTTTATCAAGCAGGTTCTTTCCGGATGGATCATCTCCCGCCAATATGGCATAGATGCAAATCCGGTCACCGTAATGACTCTTTAGATTTTCCGCGGCCTGAATTGCCGGTATGGAGTGCGTCTCCTTACCGTCACTAATAATGATGACCGCTATCTTCCCGGTGGTGGATGCAAGGTCCTGTATGGCGGCATCCAGGGGCTCGCCGACAG
>JAIWHJ010000450.1:0-2514 GCA_048629695.1 Promethearchaeota archaeon | reverse complement strand
TATATTTCTTAGCATTTGTCATTTGACATTCATTTGAAATTTGCCTGTCGTAGTGAAACGAAGATCCCGCCATCGGGGCCCCGTGAAATTTACGACAGTGACAGTGAAACGTATTTAACTGGGGCCTGCCCCGTGAAATCTGTAAGCTATTTCACTGGGGGGCTTTGACCTTTGTCATTCGAATGCATTTTATTTACATATTTGGAGCCTTTTAGGGTCATCATTAAAGCCACCCCCCTTTACGGGTGGTAGTTGGCTGAGTTTCCCTCACACGAGAACCTTTTCTATTCAAAGGCAAAAGATTCCCGTGTAGATGATTTCTTTCTTGACTTCCGCAAGGATTTAGATAAGTTCTCTGTATATTGCACCATCTTAAGTTTTTGAAAAAATACAGTGATTTCTTCGGAGACAGGATTCAATGATCACTATGAAACACAAATTAAAATCGTCTCAAAAGGAGGCTGTTGTAAAGAAAATTTCATCTTACTTGCATAGCGAATGTGATGAGATTACTGCTGCTTATCTATTTGGTTCTTTTGTGACAGAAGATTCTTTCTCTGACATAGACCTGGGTGTTATTACCAATGTGGAACCGAATAGCCCTTTGAATTATGAGCTTAACTTAGAAAGCAAACTTGAAAGAGTTATCAAATATCCAATGGACATCCGGATCATCAATCGGGCGCCGTTGTCATTTTGCCATAGTGTAATTCGTAATGGGAGGATAGTAGTGGATAGGGATCCTAACATGCGAGCAGATTTTGAGGGACTGGTTTTGAAGCAATACTTCGATTTTGCTCCATTTCACCGTCGATACCTGCAAGAGGTCATAAATGCCCCAGTTTGATCAAAAAAAAATGGTTAAGTTAGTCTCTGAACTCAGAAAGAGCGTTGCTCGTCTTACAGATATTGCAAAACTACCTCAAGATGAGTTTCTTAACGACCCAGATAAGATCGGGAGTACGAAATATCATTTTATTGTAGCCATTGAATCAAGCATTGACATGTGCAACCACATAATCTCGCGGAATGGATATCGTGTACCCGAGGACTATGGAGACACATTCCGGGTAATGGGCGAGGTTGGTGCTTTGGATACAGACTTTTCTGATGACCTGAGAAACATGGCCAAATTTCGAAACCGCTTGGTTCACCTTTACTGGGAAGTAGATGACCAACAGTTATACGAAATCCTGCAAAATCGCCTCGTTGATTTTAAGAAGTTCCTGGATTCCCTGGCGAGTTTTTTAGGATGGCAAAACCTCGAACCGCTGTGATTTAGTTCATTCGCTATTAAAAAAAGACCCAAAGACCCTTTCCGAACGCCAGCATCGCGACACACCGTGATCAGTTACAGTATACGTGCTACCGTCTACTCGTTAACCGCAAATATTTCCACATCCTCAGACACATTCTTGAGCCTAAATTTGCCCTTGGATTTGACGGAGAAATGGTCGTTTACCCTGTCTGCCGTTGATCTTGAAAGATGTATGGCGCCTTTAGAGGCAACGGCCCCAATCCTCGCTGCCACATTGGTAACCATTCCTCGGGCCGTATAGGTCCAGCGAGACCCTGTAAGACTATCGAACTTTGCTGCTCCTAAGAGGGCTCGGCCTGAATTAATTCCCATGTTGATAACCAGGGATTCGGAAGCGGCGTCCAGGACGGCGACGACCCTCAGCGCTCCGGCGATGCTCGACTCGGAGTCGACGACGACCCCCACCGCCGCTGCCGCTATCGACACCGCTCCGGCAATCAGCCACCAGCGGAGCCGCTGACTCAACCGTTCTCCTCGCCCGCGGGTCCGCCGGGCGGAAAGAGCCATGGCTCCGACGCCGGCGGCGCGCCCTCCGGTTCGTGGCAACGCCGGCAGCGGGCCTCGTAGGCGCCGGCGGCGCCAACCACCACCAGCTCATCGCTTTGGATCAGTCGTTGCGTGTACGCCGCCGGCGCGCCGCAGGACGTACAGATGGCGTGGATCTTGTGCACCTCCTCGGCGACCGCGAGGAGGGCGGGCATCGGACCGAACGGGATGCCCCGGTAGTCCATGTCGAGCCCGGCTACGATCACCCGTTTGCCGAGATTCGCCAGGTGCCCACATACTCCGGGGAGCGTTTCATCGAAGAACTGCGCCTCGTCGATTCCCACCACCTCGGTCCTCGGGTCGAGTCGGGGCAAGATTTCATCGGTTCTCTCCACCAGCTCGCACGGTATCCGCATCTGCGAGTGGGAAACGATGTCACCGTCGGAGTAACGGTTGTCGAGCTTCGGCTTGAATACCTGCACCCGCTGGCGAGCGATCGCCGCCCGCTTGAGAAGCCGGATCAGCTCCTCCGACTTGCCCGAGAACATGGGCCCGGCGATCACCTCGATCCAGCCCGCACCGGGACGCATGGGATTCATCAAGACGCTCCCTTCGAGGGAGACAGATTAACAGGAACGAATTCGGAATTCGGAATTCGGAATTCGGAATGCCGCCCAATCCCCCACCGTGCATGTGCACCCGAGCGCCCA
>JAIWHJ010000449.1:0-2529 GCA_048629695.1 Promethearchaeota archaeon | reverse complement strand
GTCATTGTGTCAGTGGAATAGGTAATCGCCTCTCCGGGCTTGATGTCCGGATAATTGGAAGGCCTTTTAATCCTGGTAGCGTTTGAAACAGGAGCGTTGCGCTTTTCTTTCCATGAGTCCAGCTCGTTTTTAAATCCCAATTCCTTAAACGCATCTGCAATCTGGTCGGGCTTTAACGGAGAACCGTGGTATTTGGCCAGATCTTCCATAAATGAAATGCCCTTACCCATAACGGTCCGTGCGACAATGACCGAGGGAGCGCAAAGATTACCGGCATCGTTGTTGTAGATCCCTGCAAAGGTCTTAAAAATGGCGCCGTAATCATGCCCGTTTTCCAGATAATGAACATCCCAGCCCGCGGACCAATAAGCGTCCCTGATATTCTGGGGCATTATATCATCAGTGGGTCCGCAGATCTGGAGATGGTTCCTGTCCACAATGGCGATAAGATTGTCGAGTTTATACTTTGCGGCGAACCGAATAGCCTCGGATACCTGCCCTTTCTGCTGTTCACCGTCGCCCATAAACACGATAACCTTGGATTTTTCGCCCTTGATCTTCATGGCAAGCGCCATTCCGACAGCAGTGGAAAGTCCCTGGCCCAGATTGCCGGTGCCCCATTCCACGCCCGGGACAATATGTTCCACATGTCCCGGAAAACCGGAACCGGCGCGCCTGAAATCAGAAAGAAAGACATCCTCGGGAAAATAACCGAATTCGGACAAAACGCTGTATACGCCCGGTGAAATATGACCAATGCTCATGACCACCCGATCCCGGTCTTTCAAAAGCGGCCGGGCAGGGTCATGTTTAATGCAGCCGTAAGTGATAAGAAGAAGATCCAGGGAGGAAAGAGATCCGCCGGGATGTCCGGATGAGGCCAGGGATGTGCAGAGAAGGATACGACGGGCGCAACGGCGCCGCATCTCTTTAAGCTGATCCAGATCTTCAGTGGAGAGTTGACTGTTTTTCAGATTCAATTTAAGATTCATGCGATTCTCCAAAAGCGTTAGGGGTTGGGCCGAAACAATTTCCCATTTCTTATCTATAGTTCGTGTCCATGTTCGAAACAAAAAACAGGGCATAATACCCTTTTATCTCACAAGTGACCAGTGGAAAAAATAGAGGATACAGTTTCAGTATCAATTGGTAATGTCGAACTGAAAGGACGCTTTGTCCTGGCGCCTATGGCCGGCTATACAGACCTGGCATTCCGAATTCTGTGCCGTGAATACGGGGCCGCGCTCTGCTATTCCGAAATGATCAGTTGCCATGGTTTAAGCTATCGCAAATTAAACACCAAAACCCTGATCCGGACCGTGGCTGAAGAAAGGCCGGTCGCATTCCAGCTCTTTGGCGCAGACCCGGATATAATGGGCGAGGGTGCGGCAATCCTATCGGAACTGCCCATTGACCTTATCGACATCAACATGGGCTGCCCGGCGAAAAAGGTGGTCAAAAAGGGGTCCGGCGCAGCCCTTATGAATAATCCTGAACTTGCGGCCCGGATTATGAAAAGCGTTATAAAAAATTCCAGGGTTCCGGTAATGGTCAAGATCCGTTCCGGATGGGACCATAGTTCAATTGTTGCGGAAAATTTTTCAAAAATGGCGGAACAGTGCGGAATCCGTGCAATTGCCATTCACGGCCGGACATGGAGTGACGGTTTTTCAGGTAAAGCGGACTGGAGCGTAATCGCAAAGGTGAAACAGGCTGTTTCCATTCCGGTTATTGGAAACGGCGACGTGGTCACCCGTCAGGATGGCCTGGACATGATCGACCAAACAGGCTGCGACATGGTAATGATCGGCCGCGGCGCCTTGGGTAACCCGAGGATATTCGGCCCGTCCTGTCCCCTCCCCTCCCTTGATTTTCAATTGACCGCGCTGAAACGCCACCTGGAATTAATCGAGATCCACCACGATCCGGCCAGGATGCTTGCCAGGATAAAGAACCACTCAGGCCGGTATTTCAAAGGCATCCCGAACGGAACCTTGATACGAAAAAAAATATACGCAATAAAAAAATTCAGCGAATTAAAGGACTTTGTATCCCGGACCGTTGAAGAACATAGCGAGCTGTTGAGCTGTTGAGCCCGGCAGGGTGCATTCCATGCACCATTGACAAAATTCGTGGAGGGCGAATGGTTGGCTTAAATCAATGACATGCGTAGATTGGGGTCATGCAAGATTGTGCTCAGGTCTTGAAATATAGGGTATTCCTCAATACGGGAAAAAAACGATTTTTCAAGACCTTACCCTTACCTACACTCGGCGTAGAATTTCATCTCGATACTCTGCCGGTTTATCTGGATAAGGAAAAGGGGACAGGCGAATAATACTTGACATGTCCTCTTGAACCTGTGCATGCGTGTAACACATAAAAGAGGGCCGCCCCCTTTACGCTTCTTTTTTTTCATTTTTCTTTTGAAAAAATACCTTCTATTGGTATAGAATATTTAGTGCCTTAGTGGTAATTTTCTTGTTTTTTGTGGCAGAAAAACTCCGCGTTCATATGTGACGCCTGCGG
>JAIWHJ010000448.1:0-2530 GCA_048629695.1 Promethearchaeota archaeon | reverse complement strand
CCTCCAATACTATAAACATCCTCGTGGACTGCGGCAAGTCATACGGCAATGACCCTGAATTATCCTTTGACCAGTTTCCTGTTCAACCCGATAAAATAGACTATCTGTTTTTGACCCATGCCCACATTGATCACATCGGCCGAGTGCCTGATATCATTGATGCAGGATTTCAGGGAGAGATCATCTGTACCCATGCCACCAAAGCATTATTAATCCCCATGCTCCATGATGCCATGTCTTTTTCCAATAGAACCGACAAAGAAATACACACAATGGAAGAGCAGATTGATGATCTGTCATGGGGATTTGAACTCTATGAAATCTTTTCCTTGAAACAAGGTATAACATTTAAACTGAGCAATGCCGGACATATCCTGGGATCCTGTTTTATCCTTTTCACTATCCCTGACCATAACTCCACAGACTATAAGATAATATTCTCAGGAGACCTTGGATGCACAGACACACCCATACTGCCGGACCCTGACCCGCCAGATGCCTGTGATCTTCTTGTCATGGAATCCACCTATGGAGATCGAAATCATACAAACAGAAAAGACAGGGTTGCAGCCATGGATAAATTACTCCATAAAGCCCTTGCAGATAAAGGCATAGTTTATATCCCTGCATTTTCCCTTGGAAGAACCCAGGAACTGATATATGAACTGGACAGGATTAAAATAAATGTCCCCGTGTTTGTGGATTCTCCCCTTGGCCTTAAGATTACAAAAATCTATTCAACTCTTGAAGAATTTTGGGATAAAGAAGCAAAAACACTCAAATCAAAGGACGACCACCCAATTGATTTTAAAAACCTTTATGCAGTTCAAAAATATCGTGACCATAAAAAACTGCTTAACATCAATGGTCCTGCCATAATCATAGCTGGAAGCGGCATGTGCACCGGCGGACGTATTGTAGATCATTTAAAACACGGACTTGAAGATCCAAAAAATGATATATTTTTTGTGGGATACCAGGCAAAAGGAACACAGGGCAGACGGATGATTGAAAAACAAACACCTGTTAAAGCAGGCATCCATACCCTGACAGGTTATTCAGCCCATGCGGATCAGAGCATGCTTGTCAACTGGGTAAAATCCATGCCTCAGCCGCCAGAACAAATCCGCCTCGTCCATGGGGAATCACATGCGCGTCAAGCCCTGATCAAAGCACTTGGATTGTAGTTTTGAGCTTTTTTAATCAGAAAATTAGTGCCGTTGCAGGTTTGTAGATCGAATAATTTGCCTGAAGGGCACGATAGTTTTTCATCTGTCAAGTCGACAGATGAAAATATCTAAAAATGTCTGCGTTAGTCTGCGTCCGTCTGCGGCTAATTAATATCCCTGCTAATCCCGTAAATCCTGTCTAATAAAAACAGAAAGTTATAAACTAATGTACGATTCTTAAGGCCATAAGGAGACCATGAACCATGTCTCTTCAATTGGAATTCAACGACGAAATACAGGATGCTTTACGTATCCCTCCAGATGAGCAGGAAGGCCGGCTTCGAAGGGAACTTGCTTTACGGCTTTATGAAAAAGGGTTGCTTTCGCTTGGAAAAGCTCGTCAGTTGGCGGGAATGGAAAAGTGGAATTTCCTTTTATTATTAGCGCAAGATGGCATATCCAGACAGTACGATAAAAAGGAACTGGATCGCGATCTGTCCACATTGAATCACCTCCCATGAAAGTTATCTCCAATTCCTCTATCTTAATCGGATTGAGCGCTATCGGCCGGCTGGAACTTTTGCACCGTCGGTTTCCCGAAGGTGTGATCGTTCCCGATGCTGTATGGCAAGAAGTTGTCGAAACCGGTCATGGACGAACTGGAGCGGAGCAGGTAGCGACTGCTGAATGGATCTGTCGTCAGCAGATCCAAAATAATGTTTTTGCTACCGCGCTTCAGGCATATTTGGATCAAGGCGAGGCTGAAGTGATTGCTCTCGGGCAGGAAATTGGAGCCGATTTACTGCTTTTGGACGAAAAAAGCGCTCGAAGCGTAGCTGCGCGATTACAACATCCTGTGCTGGGCACTGTAGGTGTTCTAATTTGGGCAAAAAGAAAGCACATCATCTCCAGTCTATCAAGCGAATTAGCTCTTTTGCAGAAAAAAGGCGGATTTCGTGTTAGCAAGGTTGTATATGAATATGCGCTGGAACAGGCTGGAGAGTAAAAAGGAAGTGCGGTTCATTAGGCGACTCCAAACTTAGTGTCTAATTTGTTCTTTTCCGGCAGAGCCGGATTATCTTCATAACTTTCATCCCCGCCCGCCTCGCGTTGCGAAGCATTGCGGGCAGGTGGAAAGTAATAAAAATAAAACATCCTGTAAATCCTGTTCATCCTGTCAAAAGAATAAAGGAATTTCAATTTGCCTGAAGGGCACGATAGTTTTTTATCTGTCAAGTCGACAGATGGAAATATCCAGGGCGATTGCATCAAAATTTGGCATGGTTTTTGATTCTAAACAAATCAATAGGTTACAAATACCGCTTCAAAAATAAGCACTGATAAGCTGCTTGCTATATTAC
>JAIWHJ010000447.1:0-2536 GCA_048629695.1 Promethearchaeota archaeon | reverse complement strand
AACGGATCTCAGCCATTCAGGAGGGTTGAGCGGGTTGATGTTGGCGCTGAAGTCCAGGATCTCATCAGGAGAGAGTCCGGCCGCCTTGGAAATTTTTTTAATATTTCCGCCGTGACCGGAATTTGTTTGATTTTCAGACAAGTCCTTTAATCCGGATGTCATGTTTTACAAATTTCCAGAGCGTAACCGTTCAAAGAGGCCCCCTACTTAGCAGACTCCTCCGTATGTAATCGTTTACAGGTGCCCCATATGTGCGCTAGCAGGCCGGCGAACTATAGTAAAACCTATGTGAACCGGACTGATCGCGTGCAGATGGGGTGCCTGTGAACGATTACACTGTTCCCAGGATTCGAATCTCCGGTTCCAACATGATGCCTGACCGGTTCCACACCTTTTCCTGTACAAGGTGCATCAGGTCAAAAATGTCCCGGCCTGTGGCATCCCCGGTGTTCACTATGAAATTCGCGTGAAACATCGAGACTTGAGCCCCTCCTGCGCGGACGCCTTTGAGTCCGGCTTCTTCTATCAGCCTGCCTGCAGCTTGATCGTCCCCCGGATTTTTAAAAAACGAGCCGGCGCCGGCAACGCCCCGGGGCTGGCTTTCCCTTCTTCGGCGGGCCACCTGCCTGCACAAATCCTCTATTTTTCCCCGCTCTCCCATTTCAAGTCTGAAAACGGAATCCACAACCAGTACCGTACCTGCGCGGCCCTCAGGATGTCCCAGGGAACGGCCAAGATCGCAATGGCGGTATGAAAAATATATCCGCCCCCTCTCCCTTGCAAACAACTCTCCTTTTTCATCCATCAGAGTCACCGAGGAAACAACCTCTTTTATTTCCTTTCCCCATGCCCCGGCATTGGTCGCCACAGCTCCTCCGACGCTGCCCGGTATACCGCACGTAAACTCCAGTCCTGTCAGTTCATGCTCAACGCACCATCCGACAAGGCGGGCCAGGCTGCAACCCGCCTCAATACGCACGTATTGACAGGACTTTTCCGAGTTTACGATTTCAATATCGGAAAAATTCGTCCCAAGGACAATGACTACTCCAGGTAACCCCTCATCCGGGACAAGTATATTGCTGCCCCTGCCGATTACCCAGAACGGCACGGAATTCATGTGCAGGCCGCTGATCAGGCTTGATAATTCATGGCGCGTCTTTGGGAGCACAACAGCATCGGCAGGACCACCCACCCTGAGTGTCGAAAAATCGGACATTGGATGATCCAAAAGGACTTCGCCTTCCCAGAAATCGGCCAGTTTGTCCACGGTTCGCCTGTCAAGCGCCATTTTCAAGTCTTTTAACCAATTCTTCCCCGGCACGACGAATATTACCCGCGCCCAGGGTCAGTACCAGGTCTCCATCCGACAGCATCCCCATCACGGCTTGGGGCAGGTCCGCAATATCAGGAACCAGATAAACTTGCCGACTCTCGTGCTCCATAATGCCTTTCATCAATGACTTGGCGGAAACTCCTTTAACAGGGCTTTCCCCTGCAGGATATATGTCTGTCAGCAACAGAACGTCCGCTTCGTGAAATGCGGAGCAGAACTCCTTAAACAGCGCCTGGGTCCTGGTATAACGATGCGGCTGGAACATGACCACTATCCTGCGTTCGGGCCAGCCGTTTCGAAGGGCCGAAAGAGTCGCCCGCACCTCTGTGGGATGATGACCGTAATCATCCATTACCAGGATGTTTCTTTTTTCGCCCTTGATCTGCATCCTTCTCTGCACACCGGAAAAACTGCCTAACGCATCGGATATGACTGAGAATGGAATCTCAAGCTCAAGCGCAATTGTAATTGCAGCCAGCGCATTACTTACGTTATGAAGGCCGGGCAGGGATAGTTTGATTTCACCAAGCGCCTCATTTTTCGTGCATACGTTAAACCTTGAAACCAGACCTTTGGTCCTGATTTCCCTGGCATGAATATCAGCCCGGCTTGTCAGACCATAAGTAATTATTCTCTTTTTTATCTCAGGCAGAATATCCGAGATACAAGGGTCATCCAGGCATAAAACAGCGGCCCCGTAAAACGGTATCTTGTTTATGAATTCAATAAAAACCTCTTTTATCTCCTTAATGCCGCTATAATAATCAAGATGTTCCCTGTCAATATTGGTCACTATCTCAAGGACCGGTGACAGTTGAAGAAATGATCCGTCGCTTTCATCCGCCTCTGCAACCAGGAACTCTCCTTTGCCGAGTTTTGCGTTGGTGCCCAGGCTGTTGACCTGGCCGCCGATGACAACAGTCGGATCAAGGCCTGCCCGGGCCAGAATCCAACCCACCATGGAGGTGGTGGAGGTCTTGCCGTGGCTGCCTGCAACAGCGATTCCGTATTTTTTCAGCCGCATCAGCTCAGCCAGCATCTCCGCCCTTGGAATGACCGGGATATGGGATTCTCTTGCTGCCAGGACCTCAATGTTGTCATCTTTAACCGCGGAAGAAATCACCACGACATCGGCCCCTTTAACCCATTCACTCCTGTGGCCTTCCCTTATCGTGCCGCCCAGTTGGGTAAGACGCCTGG
>JAIWHJ010000446.1:0-2537 GCA_048629695.1 Promethearchaeota archaeon | reverse complement strand
TTGTTTTTCCGATACATGTACTTATACCCCTCAGAGGGGGTACTGAAAATAGTCCAGGACCTTTAAAGAATTCCAGTTTATCTGGGTTAGAATATGTTGCTGATTCGCTCCTCCATTTCATGGTAATGGAATAATCTCTCGTATTCCACTATTCCGGCCAGGGCTCTGGATCTTACCTTTATGCCTGTTTCTTCAAGAATGGCGGCCGGATTAAGGCCGCCAATGACAATAGCTCCCACTCTTCCTTCTATCACGGGAATCTCCAGAAGCGGTTGCCCCGGCCAGCCGATCGTTAAAAAGCCTCCCAGTCCAACATTCTCAAGTTTTTGAATCAGGGCGATAACAGTATCACGGCTATCAGCAGGCATTTCCCTGAAACCTACACCAATCCGGCCATTTCCGGTTTCGATCGCTCCAACATAGTCCGTCATTCCGCTCCTGATGAAAACTTCAAGGGGGTCCAGGCTGGTGCCGTCATATTTAATTATCTCCACAAATCTTTCAGGTTTGCGCCCTCGAAGCTCCAATAGGCCGCCAAAGCTTGAATGAGTGGGAATACCGTGGGCCAGAAGAACTCCGTTCAGGGTTATTGAACAGACAGTGCCCAGTCCCACCATGTTTTCCGGAATTATTATGCCTCCCACCCGCTCACCAGGCATAAAAAGACCCATCAATGTTCCCATTGAATAACCGGCCTCATAAACCCGGCAAATCTGCGGGGCCAGTCGGGACAACTGTTCCGCATCGATAAGACTGACATTAACAATAACGGTTCCGCTTTTTTTATAGAGATCAAAAGTCATCCGATACGTCAACTGATCAATCTTGGCCGCCAGAAAACCGACCTTGTCAAAGACTCTTGCAGCGCTCAACTCCTTACGGCCTGATTCAGTAATAACCCGTCCTTTTTTGCCGAAATTTTCAGTAAGTCCTTGCCGATCCATATCCAGAAGATAATAACGGACCGTCCGTTCGCTTACTTCATGCCCCATGGCCTGGAGATTCTCCATCAACTTTGAACCGGCAAGCGGTCCTTCCGCTTTCTGCAGGAGCCGTAAAATCGCAAGTTGTTTTTTTTCCGTCTTTTCACTCATAGCCGTTCAAGGTTCAGGGTTCAAGGTTTTGTGGCGCTTGTTTTACGCTTTTCATATTGCGTCGGGTAAATGGTGAGAAAAAAGCCTGTAATCTCGTTATTCATCATTCATCATTTTTTTCTCTATCTGTTCTAAGAGATAGCGTGCAAAGGCAATTGAACAGGTAAATCCGGGAGAGACCGCATTAAGCACATGAAAAGATTTACTATCTCCCTCCCATAGAAAATCCATCTCAAGCCTACGTTTTTTGATGTTGACAAGTTGAGCGCGAATGCCGGATGCTCCCCAGCGACGATAATTTCTGCCGTCTATCCCGGAAATGAGCTGGGCTGCCTGCCTGACCATTATTGGACGGAAATATTTTATCAGTTCGTTTATGGCCAGTTTGTGAAAATCAAAATCACTATGAAGTAAAAGGGAGAATTCTCTATATAATATTTCAATACATTCGTGAAGTTTAAAACGATCCATTCCGGAATATTGTTCCCGCCAAAAAGCTGGAATAGCCGTTGGCCCGATTTGTACCGATCCCTCTGCGGTAATTGTAAAATGGACGCCTAAAAATGGATTTTTCAAGTCTGGAACAGGGTATATATTAGTATGAATCTTGCCGGCCCCATTGTCAGCCATGAGAAAAAGCCCTTTAAAAGGTAAAATAAAAAAATTCTTTGAAAAACCGAAATCCCTGGCGATTTTATCGGCATAAAGGCCGGCGGCATTTATTATATATCCTGCGGAAATGTTGCCCTTGGTGGTTACAATATCATTGTTGTCATGTTTGAGATATGCCGTATCAGCAAGGATGACAATGCCTGCTTTCCGTGCGTCGGTTACAAGAGATGCCACAACTTCTTTAGGATTGACAGAGGATGTAGCAGGTGAGAAAAGGGCTCGTTCAAAGGTTTTAACACGTGGTTCAATTTTTTTGGCCTCATCAGCCGTAATCTCATGGAGTTCCACTCCGTTTAGTTTTGCCCGCAAAAGCAATTCATCAAGAACGGGCAGCTCAGAGTGATTTTTTGCAACCACAAGCTTTCCGCAAGGATTAAGCAGCAGTTTACGTTTGCGGCAATATTCTTTTAAGAGTTTGTTCCCCTGTCGCGTAAAACGAGCCTTGAGACTGTCAGCCGTATAATAAAAACCCGCATGAAGTATGCCGCTGTTCCTGCCGCTGGCATGGATTCCGCAATCCTTTTCTTTTTCAATGAGCGTTAAATTACAATCCGGGTGTTTATTTTTTATTCGTAAAGCAAGGGTTAATCCTATAATCCCTGCCCCGATAACAAGAAAATCCGTTTTAATAGGCATTGGTTCAGTTTAATTGGGAAGTTTTACTCTATGAAATCATCGTGTTACCATACATGACAGTAGGTGTTTTATTTCAAGTAGCTTTTCAGAGCTATGTAACCATGACAGGGAGAAGGGGTAGTGTTGCAGATCTGT
>JAIWHJ010000445.1:0-2548 GCA_048629695.1 Promethearchaeota archaeon | reverse complement strand
TGATCTTTTCACCCTTTGTCACCTCCCCGTAATCCTGCTGCAACGAATCCACTTCCAGCTTGGGAAACTGACCCGCTTCCTCGGTAATACCTATTTCTTTATTTTTATTATCGCCTCCGGTTGCCTGAGCCGCGTTACCGGCGCCGGATACCAGGAAAAAACAACATAAAAAGAAAAATACGGTCAAAAGACTCTTTCTCGGCATAATATAACATCCATCCTTACGACATAAGTAATATGTGAATTTTATTATATAGAACATAACGCCCTACGAACTAACCTATTAATAAAATTGGGCAAAAAATGAAAATTCCTATGCAATGAACATAGCGGCCCGAAGGGCGTAGGCCGCATCCATTGCCTTTTTAAAGGCGTCCTCGGATCGTTCAATTACGTCATCCTCCACGCAGAAGGCCAGCCTGAAATATCCGGGCTGACCGAAACCTCGGCCTGGAACGGCCAGTATCTTGTGCTCCTGAAGGATTGCCACGAAATCCACGTCGCTTTCCATGGGGGATTTGGGAAAAATATAAAAGGCCCCCTTTGGCGAAATAAAGTCATAACCGGTATCATTTAGAATCCTGCAGAACACTTCACGCCTCTTGGCATAAATCCCGCAGTCCACGGTCAATCCCTGTAATTCCCCCACTACCCGCTGCATAAGGGCCGGCGCATTTACAAAACCTAATATCCGGTTGGCGAGAATCAATGCTTCGATAAGCCGCGTTTTTTCATTGATTTCCGGATGGACAGCCAGGTAACCGATCCGTTCACCCGGAAGAGAAAGGTCCTTGGAATAGGATGAAACAACGATGCTGTTTTTATACGCCTGGAAGATACTTGGAACATCGTGATTGTCATAAACTATCTTCCGGTAAGGTTCATCGCTTATCAGATAGATGGTTGTGCCATGCCTGCTCTTTGAAGACTCCAGCGCCTGTCCCAGGTCAGCCAGGGAATTAGACGAATAAATCTGTCCGGTCGGGTTGTTCGGGCTGTTAATGATAATTGCCTTGGTCTTTTCTGTAATTGCAGCATCAACAGCGTTTACATCAAGATCAAAATCCGACGTTGTGGGCACAATCTTTGTGACCCCGCCGTGATTATCAACGTAAAAATTGTATTCCACAAAAAACGGAGCAAGAATTATAACCTCATCCCCTGGATCAAGCAGCGCCTTGAGGACTACGTTCAGTGCACCTGCAGCCCCGCAGGTCATGAGGAGTTCCTCTCTGGAGATGTTGACACCCTGTTCAGATGAAATTTCTACAGCCACTGCGTCCCTGATTTCAGGATATCCTGCGTTGGGCATATAACTGTGGCGCCCCTCTTCCGCAACAAGAGAGCGAATGGTGCGGTAAAACTGCTTCGGCGGTTTAAGATCCGGATTGCCCAGGCTGAAATCAAAAACATTTTCAGCACCAAATTGCGCCTTCAACTCAGCGCCTTGCTCAAACATCTTGCGTATCCATGAGGAACGCTTTGAAAATTCACTCATCTTTTTTGAAATGGCCACGGCATGACTCCATTTTTTTTCAGATCTTTTTCAGATACTGATACGCCAGGTTCAGATCCTTCATCTTTTCTTCAGCCACTTTTCTGAACTCCTCGCCCAGATGCTCCACCTTGTCCGGATGATATTTCATGCTCAATTCGCGATATGCCTTTTTTATCTCATCCATCCCGGCCCCGGGCTGCAGGCCCAGAGTCTGATAATGCCGGTCTTCCTCAGCCTCTTCCTGCCTGAAACGCGCAAAATATTTACTTTGGATGGCCTGGAGATCATAGGCCGAGATCTCCAGGAAATCGGCTATCTTTCGTGCAAGGTCAAGTTGCTGCTCCCGGACCCGGTCGTTAGTGAAGATGACCTGGTAGATAAGTTCCACCAGGATGAGACGGGGTTCGTAGGCAAATTCGCTCTTGAACTCAGCCAGCATTGTATCGAGATCAACACTGCTTTCGCGCGCCTCCTTTATGAGTTCCTTGACCCAGAGTAACCGGTCATGAGAATAATTGAGGTTGTGTTGGAAAAATCTGTAAATAGCGTTTGTCTCTTCCCTGGTTATGACATTGTCGAACTGGGCGATTTTGACCAGGATATTGACAAGGAGAAAGACAAATGTCTTGTGGCTCTCGGTCTGCGACTGCTCAAATTCGCTCACCCGACGCTTGATGTAATAGCTGAATCCCCAAAACGCGGCCATAACGGAAAAGACCAGAAAGAGGACTCCAAAAAATATTATGCCGACAAACCTGAGGAGAAGCGGCGCGCCGCCAAAGAGTAGTATCCCCAGGATGAGAATCAGGAAACAGCCACCACAACCGGGCGGCTTATTTTGACGGTATATCATAGCGTTTTGGATTTGTTGTGCTGATCAGGTGCAGGTAAGCGAGTCTACGCGACTCCGGATGCAGCGAAGGTGAAGGGTTAGCGCCCCTAAGATGTTAAATATTCGGCTTGATGCCGGAAAATAGCTGGAACCACCAAAAAAGTAAATGTTTGGCAGCGCTTCACAGGGAGGCGATTCAGGCTGATCAGCAGATAAGC
>JAIWHJ010000444.1:0-2566 GCA_048629695.1 Promethearchaeota archaeon | reverse complement strand
GCAGGACTAGTAGCGCTAATTCGAGGATTTCGGAGTCTGCGCTTACCTGTGATTGAGAAGCAATCAAAATTTGCCTGAAGCAGAGATGCATAAATGTGCAACTTATTTAATTCTCGTTCCTAAGGATTCCGCTGTCAAATAATTTGTCAATCAGTCCCCTGTGATAGGAGAGGCTGAACAACCCTTGCCGCTCCATCAATTCGTAGTATTCATTAAGCGAAATATGCCGCTCAAATGCTTTGAATGTCTGGCGATAGGTCGCATGAGGCATGGCCAAAATTTCATCCTGTAAAAAAACATAAACTGTCCGCTGCATTTTGAGGTTTGCGGCCCCTTCTTTTTTCAGTCTTTCTAAAAATCCGGATAGGTCCAGATAGTCGTGTTCATGAATACTTAGATGCTCTTTTTTAAGCCGTGGCCGTTCGATTGAAATTTTACGAGAAAAACCATGGGTCAGTTCTCTGCGCATCGTTTTCTCCAAGTTTAACCTTGTCAGATCCTTGATGAACGGAACCATTGACACCCTGACCGGATCGGCGCTGATGACATCCTGGATGCGCAGTATCAGGCCCGAAAAATCCGATGATTTGAAAAAGAATGGTCCCTGTTCGGCTGCCTGATCTACAGCGACCTCTTCCACCACTTCCATAAATGCATCGCCTAAGCAAAAGAAAAGTATATGAAAAAACTCGTAAAAATTTTTCTCCAGCCCTTCCAGAGCATAGATCAGGGCCTCGCAACGGAACACCCCTGCTTCCGGCAAATTTTCCGGTATGTAAAAGCACAGGTTGTCGACAGGGAATCGGTAACAAGTTTCAGTATCAACCTCTCCTTTCAGGCGGAGCAGGGTGTCAAAGTCGGTAAAATTTGCAACATATTGCTCCCAGTAGCGGCTCCCAACGTCCGTGGAAAGGTGGTCGTAACATACCTTTACATTGGATCTTCCGGTTGCCGCTAAATGATGTTTTAAGCGATATATTCCGGTGAGTTCACTCTTAAATGCTTCAAGGGTTTGATCCGTGTCGTGGTAACGGCTGAAAAAGACCTTTATGAGAACATGATGATCCAGCACATCGTTTATAAGGTCAATATTTTCAACCAGCTCTTCAACAGTGTAGGTCTTGAAGTTTTTAATTCTTTTTCGATTAGTATCGTCATAAACCTCCGGCGAAAACTCAAGCAGAGGCCGGCAACTGTCACTGCACTTAAACACCTCTTTATAAAGCGATAAAAAATCAGGGTCAAGGAGATGCCATGCTCCGTAGTTAAGCATGAAATGTCCAGCGATATCAGAATGATCCCTTATGGCTCCGAACAGGGATCGCACCAGATTGAGGTCAACTTCATAGCAGATATAGAGAATACTGGTATGGTCCTTTAGTTTTTTGAGATCATCGACAATCGAACCAAGGGATCTGGCCACCGGATGTCTGCGCCCGCTGTGGCGGCCAAAGGCCCTACAACTACCGCCGCAGTAATCGCAATTATAGACGCATCCCCGGCCAATAAAAATCGGGAAGCCCAGTTTGGATTCCACCTTTTCAAGGTAAAGATCGTAATCGACCAGATACTCGAGCTTTGCGAAAGAAAGACCGTCAAGGGTTTTCTGGTCAATAAGCCATGTCGAGGCGCTGGCCCTGACCACGCCTGCCTCTCTATAGGTCAGGTTGGGGATGTTTTCCGGCGACTGCCCGGTAAGAAGCCGGGCCATGGGTACCTCGGGATCTCCTTTGACAATATAATCCAGACCGGAATATTTTTTCAGCAGGTCCTCTCCAAAATACCCGGCGGTGAATCCTCCGCAAATTATCGGAACGTGTTGATTCCAGGCCCTCACCTGGTTCATCGTCTTCAGCATGCCATCGGCAGCTTCCTGCCAGTGAAGTATAAGCCCGACATGTGTGGGCCGGAGGTCTTGCAACTGCTCTTCAATAACTTCACGAGCCCTTGATTCTGTGTAAAGCGCCGGGTTGATGATTCTAACCTCTATTCCCTGACGGCCGAGATAGTCACAAAGCCCAAAAGTCCCCATGGGCAGGTAAACAAAATAGGGGCTGGAGCAATTGATTATGAGAAGTCTGGAACTCATTTCATTCAAAACCGAGGCAAAGCTGAAACAAATAGAGGCTCTATAGAAAACTCAGCATAAAAAGCTGGAATCCTGCAGAGGAGTGACGGACCCTTATTGTTTGATGTCATCCCCGCGAAAGCGGGGAACCAAAAATAATCAAACAAAATGAAAATTCATGCTGGGTTTCATTAAGAGCCAGGTAACAAATAGATGATAAGTAATCGCTTTTTAGGTCAGCGCCCGTGGAGGGGGGGAGATGAGCAATCCAGCGATTTATAGTCAATCTACACCCATTGTCGCCTATGGCGACTATCTTGGTGTGCTTAAAATTTTAAAAACTTCATTCATTTATCAGTCGCCCCTCATAGCGCCAAACTTCAGAAGGGCGTAAGAACAATTACAAAACAGCAAGTTGAAAGTCAATGGTTTTTCAATGGTTCTGACATGGGGGCGGACCACGATAATCAATTGACATCATATATATAAAGGCCATAT
>JAIWHJ010000443.1:0-2567 GCA_048629695.1 Promethearchaeota archaeon | reverse complement strand
TGCCATTTTGTTTTTTCACGAGACTTTCAAAATTAATTTGTGAAAATAGAAATTTCAGCAGAGTACTCCTTCCGATTGGAAGAAGGAAAACGTTGTTACGGTCGGCTGAATGTCCCCTGCCGTAAGAAATGGATCGTTTCCTCGATAACCCTGTCTGCATTCATGATAAAGGGGTGCGTTTCCGGCACCACCAGAAAATCGGCCATACCCTCTATCCCGGCATCTTCCACGGACACCTTGCCGTCATTCTCTTCTGGAATGAATGAGGCAAACCAGGCATCAAAAAACGCATGTTGGTTGCCGGTGATAATGCCTACCGGATAATCAGCTGGACCAAGTCGGTTAGGCAAAGATTCATCTCCCGTACCCAACTCCTGACCGGCAGGCCCGTTAAGCCACTTGTAAAACCACCAGCTTTTGAGTTTATCTGCAACAAAACTGCCTTTATTAGGCGGGCTTAGCATGACCACCCGACCAAGATTTTCAGGTCTTTGCTTTGACATGGCCAGCCGCACCACGATGCCGCCCAGGGAATGGGTGACAAAATGGATTTGCTTCGTTCCGGTCTGTTCGCAGAGATTCACGCCTTTAACAAGCTCTTCTGCTGCAATCTCCTCGATTGATTTTGCACGGGAGGGGTAGTCCAGGTTGACGGTTTGATATCCGGCCTGTATAAGTGCCTTTTCCATTGTATTCATGGACCTGTATGTTCGCGCAAGCCCGTGCAGAAGCACCACGCATTCCGTTGCGTCCCGGTTACCCCTGATTTCAGGTTGTCTGGTCACCGCACAGGCAGAGTTCATGAAAAACATACAGGCCGACATTACAGAGAGTAGAGTCTTTGTCAAACTCACCACTGGCCATCCAGCTCTCTTTCTGCCGCCTGCCGTATCCGTTCCGGGTAGTCATGGGTAAGGTACCAGACACGTTCAAGCTCCGAGGCCTCAAGACCCCGTCGATGGGCAGGCAGGTCCGTGCGCAGAAGAAAAATGATATCGCTGCTTGCCCAAGGGTGACGGTACCAGTAATGATGACCGGTAATATCAAACCCTCTTTTTCCCTTACCATGTGAAAGATCAATAATTTCAAAGTTATCAATCTTATTGTCCATTACAAATTCTTCTTCGCGGATCTCTGCCTGCTCAGAGCCGATACGTTCACCGCCGCCCATAAGCTCACTGGCCGTCCGCAGAACATTATCTCCATCGGAAACGGTTACTACGACGTTTTGAGCCATTTCAGCGATGGCTGGAAGCCGTTCCAGAAAAACGTCCAGGGGAACGTCTGCTGCTGCGAAAAGTACGGTACCCAGCTTGAATGTTTTTTTCAGTTCCCGGGCAGAGAGATCTGCATGTGTCTTATGCAGTTGTGAGTTTAAACTGGATTCAAGCAGCGATTGCCAGAGGTTTTAAACCGGACTCATATTCAGCCAGCAACAGAGGCTTTCCCGTACGGATATAACAAACCAAACTGGTTTTAAGAAAGCGGTGAAAGGAAATGCCCCTTAACTGACAGGTCATGGCGACCGATTGTATGCAAGCATAGGCTCTGGCACCTTCGGCGGACATGCTGCCACCGGACATCTTTCGTTTCACGACACCCTTCTTTATGATGTATTCGCCATAGTTGTTATGGTGGGGCGCGCCTTCATGCTTTACGAAGGTCAGTATATGTTCCTTCTGGCGGCGGACTTTTTTGATCACCACCTTCAGCGTGTCATTGGGGTTCTTCCATTCCAGCAACGCGTCCAGTCTTTGTTGCAGAGCCTTCAATCGTCGCTGAAAAACCAGCGCACTCAACCCATCCCGCGCCGCCTGCAGTTTCTCGCCGTCCCTGATGATCCGCCTCAGCTTCAAGTAGAATTTCATGATGGAACGATATTGGGGAAACGCGTCAATGAAGGCGCGTATTTTACGAAATATGTGCGCCATGCAGGTTTGCCGGTCACAGACAATCTTCGTGTAGGCGTGCCAGCCGTCCACGATCAGGATACCGAAGAACACCTCGCCCAGGAGTCTCTTAACGACCGGCCCCCCGCGTGTCTTGTCGGGCCAATAATAGGCACTACGCTCATTGGCGAATATCCATAACCACCACAGCTTGCCCTTGACCCGCCAGCCAGTTTCGTCGGCCCAGATCTTAGTCCCCTGCTTGACGTCGTTTAATATCTCCTCATAAACCGGCTGCAATATACCGCTCAGCCGGATCATGATCCTCGAGATGCCGGCTGTCGACAGCCGCAGTGTCTTGAAGTTGATGAAAAGATCCCTGATCTTCGGGAAGGAGAGCGCGCACATCACCCACAAGTAGGCCATCTCTATCATGGCGTTCAGGCCGATGTCCGAACCAGGCAGTGCCTTTTCGGATGTTGAAGAGACCATTTTCCTGCATTGGTTGCACCACTTGGATTCCGTTACTTCTTTGAATAAGGTGGTCTTCTCCGCGGGCGGAGGGATGTCTTCCACTATACGTCCGCTGCCCGCCTTACCTTTCCTGCCGTCCAGGTCATTGCCGCAGCAAGAGCATGATGCAAGGGGGATGAAATGTGTCTCGTCAGGCGTGAGGCC
>JAIWHJ010000442.1:0-2570 GCA_048629695.1 Promethearchaeota archaeon | reverse complement strand
CCCTGAGCCTCTATTTCCCAAAATTATAGTCTGAGCCTCTTGCAGAAACAACACCAATCGACAGAGCGGTACTGCATAATGTGCCATAGCTAACATCTCTATGCAATATATAGCATACGCAATGTGGTTTCATGTGTTTCTGCAAGAGGCTCGTCTTTTTCCCAGATTGTAAATTTTCATATGTTTCAGAGGAAACAAAACAATCCAAAAGATCATCATCTCTTTCTGCTGCTGGAACACCAAAATAAATTTCTTTTAATTCTATGTTCATTTGTTTTGTCCTTTTTTATTGTTAAACATTTAACTTTATCTCATGGCAGTACTAAAAACAGATTTTTTGAAAAAATTAGAAAAACAAAAAAAATAGTTCATGATCCACGTTTTAATCCTTCCGCATCGGTTCAATCTGTTTCCGAAAAAGAACTAATCGAGATAAGGGCTGTGGGAATGCTTTTGCTTGGACTAATCTCCAGGACATTTACTTGGCCGATACCATGGAACTTCATAGGCCATGAAATGGCCGGTGTCGCTTTTGGCCATGCTAAAAAACAGGAAGTGCCGTATTCATCGTGGACCATGGCAATACTGGAGGCTTGCCTCCTTCCGAGACCGCGGGAAACCTTTTTTCTTGATAATTCGCTACAAAAAACACCTGATGACGACACCACTCTGGATCCCCCTAAAATATCGTCTATTGAAAAGCTGCATGATTATGTAAAAAAGGCAAAAGAGGTTTTAGAGAGAAATCAGATCACGGTCCAAAACCACATGCCTCGCCAACTTATTCCTGTAAAATTACAGCAGCTAACTCGACCCAACTGGAGCGAAGATTTTGAACATTAGCCAACTTGGAGATGGGACTAAAATGATATCTGAAAACTCCAATATTGAAGAGAGCCTTAGAATAGGCCTGATTCAAACAACCACGGATGCGAATATCGCCTGGCAAAATGGCCCGTCAATGTCGATTGTAGAGGCTGATAGTGCTTGGGATGAAATTAAAAATGGTTTTCATATCTTTTCAGACCTTGATGAAAGGCCTCATTTCATTGTTATGCCCGAATTGGCGTTGCCCGGCAGCTATATTGGAAGAATGAAAAATTTGAGTTCAAAAATTGGTTCGGTAGTTATTGCCGGAGTTGATTATGTCGTAGATCAAAATAACTGCACCGTTAAAAACCAGGCCTTAGTTTTTATACCTCAAAACTGGCCTATTGCTGGAAGGAGGGGGCCTTGTCGCTCTTTTGCATTTGGAAAAACATATCCGGCCCCTGCAGAAAAGGATAAACTTGCGCAACACAATTATGGCTTTACCCCAGATCAAACTGTATGGCTGTTTGATGCCGGGGAATTTGGAAATATTGGTGTCTGCATCTGCTATGATTTTATGGATGTAGAACGATATGTCATGTACCGGGGGAAAATCCATCATCTTTTAGTTTTGGCGTATAACCGTGACATAACATCCTTTTATCATCTCGCCGAATCACTTGCCAGAACAGTATTTTGTAATGTGGTAATCTGCAACACAGGCCACTACGGTGGATCCGTTGCCGTGGCTCCCTATTATGAACCGACCCGCCGTACCATTTATCGGCATGAAGGCAATGGTCTTTTCACAGCACAGGTAGTCTCTCTCCCTGTCCGTGACCTGGATAATGCCCAAAAAGGAATAGAAACATACCACACGAATAGCAGTGGGGTTAGAAAACGTCAATTTAAACATAGACCACCGGGTTTTGATGGTAGAAAAAGACTGAGGCCCGGATTGCGTAGATTGAATAGATAAATTTCGTGTATTTCGTGGTTTAAAAAGGTTTTCAAATACACGAAGAATACGAAAGTGAAAAGCGATAAATAAAACATGAAAACGACTTTGCAGCAGTTGAAAAAATGGATCCGGCTGGCGGAAAGCGAACATCTTGAATTCAAACAGGCAGGTCGGCAGTTCGATTTCGAGAAGCTCACCCGTTATTGTGTCGCACTGGCCAACGAAGGAGGGGGAAAGCTCATTTTGGGGGTGACGGACAAACCGCCTCGTCAGGTTGCGGGGACTGAGGCTTTCCCTGATGTCGGCAAGACCCAGTCTCAGCTTTTGGACAGGCTCCACCTGCGGATCGATATGGAGGAGATAGTTCATCCGGACGGCAGGATTGTCGTTGTGCATGTTCCCTCCAGGCCCATCGGAAGACCCGTTGAATACAGGGGGGCATACTGGATGCGCAGCCATGACGCCCTTGTCCCCATGACACCGGAAAAACTGCAGCAGATATTTGCAGAGGCGGAACCGGATTTCTCGGCTCAGATTTGTAAAGAGGCGACCATTGGAGAACTCGACAACCATGCCATCAAAACATTCAGGAAAAGATGGCATCGTCGATCGGGCAACGATGAACTGCTTAGCATTCCTTCAGAGCAATTGCTTAAAGACGCCGAGCTTCTGGTTGATGGCGGAGTTACCTATGCCGCATTAATCCTTTTGGGTACCCGTAAAGCCTTGGGTATTCATCTTGCACAGGCCGAAGTTATTTTTGAATACCGATCAAAAGAAACATCACTGCCGTTTCAGC
>JAIWHJ010000441.1:0-2571 GCA_048629695.1 Promethearchaeota archaeon | reverse complement strand
CTTTAGTCCCGCCTTTTGTGGGATGCAGTGGATGTGTGGGACTAAAGTCCCACTTCCGACAAATATAACAAAATAGCATTTTATTTTTTGCCGAATCCTTTATCAATCCAGTTCAAATTCGGTTTTCCAGGATTCATCTTTTTCCCTGCAAGGCTGATCTTTTTTATCCAGCAGGAAATTTTCAATCGCCAGATAGTCCATTTCCGTGCGCATAAAACATCGGTACGCATCCTCGGGCGTGCAGACAATGGGCTCGCCCCGCACGTTGAAAGAGGTATTTATAAGCGCACCGCAGCCGGTTCGTTCGTGAAATCGGCTGAGCAGCGCGTGATAGCGCGGATTTGTTTCCTTATGTACTGTCTGAATTCGGGCAGTATAATCCACATGGGTAACGGCCGGCAATTCAGAACGTATAATTTTAAGTTTTTCTATCCCGAATTTTTCCTTCTCATTCCCGGCCACTCGGGTCTTAATTTCTTCCCTGACCGGCGCTACGATAAGCATGTACGGACTTTCCCGGTCCAGCTCAAAATAATCCGACACCCGTTCGGCAAGCACAGACGGCGCAAAGGGGCGAAAGGACTCCCTGTATTTGATCTTGAGATTCATGACCGATTGCATGTCGCTGTTTCGCGGGTCTCCCAGGATTGAGCGCCCTCCCAAGGCACGGGGCCCGAATTCCATTCTTCCCTGGAACCAGCCGACCACCTTGCCCTGGTCCAGGATTTCGGCCAGGCGCGGCAGCAGTTCATTATCAGGGATATGTTTAAACGGCGCTGAAATAGAGTCCAGAAATGTCTTGATTTTGTCTTCTGAAAAGCTGGGGCCTAAGTAGGAGCCCTGCATCTTATCGGAACCATTTGTAGTACGTTCATGATTTCCGTATTGGTACCACGCCGCAATTGCCGCGCCCAGGGCGCCTCCGGCATCGCCTGCCGCGGGCTGTACCCAGATTTTTTCAAAAGGCCCATTGCGCAGAATCCGGCCGTTTGCAACGCAATTCAAGGCAACTCCGCCGGCAAGGCACAGGTTTTCGGCGTTGGTCTCTTTTTGAATTGTATTGACCAGCCGCATCACGACCTCCTCGGTTACTACCTGGATGGAACGTGCAAGGTCCATTTCGCGCCGGGTGATTTCAGATTCCCTTTTCCGGGGTGGTCCATTGAAAAGTTCGTTGAACCTGCGATTGGTCATGGTAAGGCCTGTGGCATAGTCGAAATAATCCATGTCCAACCGGAAAGTCCCGTCCTCCTTGAGATCAAGCAGATTGTCCATGATCAGGTCCACAAAGCTGGGCTTGCCATACGGCGCAAGGCCCATGAGCTTATATTCGCCGGAATTTACCTTGAATCCAGTGTAATAAGTAAATGCGGAATAGAGGAGGCCCAGGGAATGCGGGAAATCGATCTGCCAGAGAGGGGTGAGCCTGTTTCCTTCCCCGTGCCAGGCGGATGTTGTAGCCCATTCGCCCACCCCGTCCAGGCAGAGAACAGCGGCATCCTCAAAAGGACTGGGGAAAAAGGCGGAAGCAGCGTGGGACTGATGGTGCTCGGTAAAAAGAAGTGAAGGCACCTGGGACGTTTTACAGTCCGCAAGAGATGCTAATTCTTTTTTCAGCGTATTTTTTAAAAACAGTTTTTCCTTGATCCAGACCGGCATGGCTGCGATAAAGGAGCGCAGGCCACGGGGAGCAAAACCCAGATAGGTCTCAAGAAGCCTTTCGAATTTTAAAAAAGGCTTATCGTAAAATACGACATAATCAAGATCTGTAATCTTAATCCCGGCCTCGGACAGGCAGTACCTGACCGCAGACACCGGAAAGCGGGCATCATGTTTTTTTCGGGAAAAACGTTCCTCCTGGGCCGCGGCCGTGATAACGCCGTTTATTACCATCGCAGCGGCGCTGTCATGATAATAAGCGGAAATACCCAGAATGTTGGAGCTTTTTGTTGCTGCCATTGCTTGAGAAAAATTATAATTGTTCGAAGCTGGAAATTACCGAGCGCTATGCAATCAATATCCAACCGTATATAAATACTTCAAAATGCGGTCGCAGTCAATAGAAAGAGCGAGGATTTCAGGGCAATAAAAGTCATGGGCCAGGGGTTTGACAAAAAGCTGGTAAACGATGAAATCCTGGCACAGTTCTTTTGAAAGATATGTTGGCCGCAGACTCACGCGGACGAATACATACGTCTTAGCCGGTCGATCAGGAACGTCGTTGTTTTTGAATAATGACGACCAAGGCTTTTCAGATGGTTGGCCGATTCCCCTGTTAACCTTCTCGTGGCAAGAATGGGCCTCAGCAATGTCGTTTAATAACATTTACATATGGATGTATATGCATATGCGTGCATATGCATTTTGATACAAACATGTTCGCCATGTAATCCGCCTTCGCGGCCACTTATTATGAAAGCCCCCCCCGGGATTTTCGTAATAAATCATTATAAAACAGATGAAAGGCAAATATACGAATATGGTGACAGAGTATCCCGATTATGTTCCCGGGTGGAAGCGGAGGCCAGAAAATATTGGTGGGACAGAAACAGGAAACATCTCAAGTTTATA
>JAIWHJ010000440.1:0-2584 GCA_048629695.1 Promethearchaeota archaeon | reverse complement strand
GCCCTGCGGAAAATCACCTCTCCGAATACGGTGTACACCCTCCCGTCCAATCCCAGGTTTTTAAGCGTAGCGATCCGGTTGGCGTTGTACAGCTTTTCCAGCCCCACGTAAAACAAGGGATTGGCCAACATGAAATCGACCTCGCCACGCTCGACGGTCGCGTTGATTTCCTCAAAGACAAGCGGTACGATCGTAAACAAGTGGCCGGGGATATGACTTGTCAGGTACTCTGCCGTGGGCACCCATTTCTCCAGACACCGATCCGTCCCCCGCTTGGCCAGCACGCCGATCTTTACCGTCGCAACCTCCGCCCCAAGCGCGGCCGGCGTACTGGATTGTACACCCAGGCCTTCTTCCGGATAGCCTGAAGCCTCCTTCATGACCTTTTGCCAGGATTTGTTCAATCTATTATTCTGTTGGGTCGCCATCACCACGCCGAGACTGCCGACCAGGAGCAGCAGCACAGCAACGAGCAAAACCATCAGGCGACGCAGGCCAGGCATGGCCGAGAATTTTTCTGCATTAACTTTTCTATTTTTTCTCATCATATCCATCGGTGATACAGCTTGATTAGCGCACTTCCCTCGTTTCCAGGTGTCCCCGGATAATATTGCTATCATTGGTTTTAATATGAAAACCCCCCTTACTCTATGTTATATTAATTTTGTGAAAAACATCAAACTCAAAATCACAATTTCTGCCCGGATTTTTCATTTTACAATAAAAAATATCTGATGACCCACTCCGTCGCCCCGGCAAAAGCCGGGGTCCGGAACTGCCTCAAACACCTGGATCGGAGTCTTCGCTACCTCCGGCTTTCGCCGGCATGATGGTTGGATGTAAATGTTTACCACTCATCATTCATCATTCCAAATCCGTCCTCAAGTCTTTTCCTTCGAGAAAACGCACAATCGACTCGGCTGCGGTTTTGGCGCCGGCAACGGCCTTTGCCACGGTCTGCGGACCATCCACGTCATCTCCTGCCGCAAATATCCACGGCGCTGATGTCCGAAGTGTTACAGGATCCACATCATAGGTTCCCCATTTGGTCAGTTTTATATCAATTCCCTTGTCGGCTTTATGATTAATCTTCTGACTGATTGCGGAAATGATCGCGTCCGCCTGGATCATAAAATTCGAGCCGTCAATGGGCACGGGACGGCAACGGCCCGATGCATCGCAGTCACCGAGTTTCATGCGGATGCATTCTATTTGGAAAATCCTGTTCTCCTTTCCATGAATCTTTACCGGGGCTGCCAGGAACTCTATCCTGACCCCCTCCTCTTCCAGATGATGGATCTCAACCGCGGCCGCCGGCATTTCTTTCTTGGTGCGGCGATAGAGAATGAACACCTGATCGGAACCTTTCCTGAGCGCTGTTCTGGCAACATCAATCGCCACATTGCCTCCGCCCACCACAACTACATTCGAACCAAGGTTAAGATTTTCCCCGATATTTACCCGGCGAAGGTAATCAATTCCCTGCATAACCCCCTCAAGGTCCTCGCCTTCAATGCCTAGTTTTCTGCTGTTATGGGCACCGACCCCAATAAATACCGCCTCAAATCCTTCTTGTTTTAACTCGGAAATTGTCTTATCCCTGCCAATGGTCACATTGGTATGAATCTCAACGCCGCAGTTTTTCAGGGCGTCAAATTCGGCTGCAATTATGTCGCGCGGCAGCCGATAGGCCGGAATACCGACTGTCAGCATCCCGCCGAGCACGGGCAGGCTTTCAAAAATGGTACAGGAATAGCCGGCATGCGCAAGATGATAGGCTGTTGTCATGCCCGCAGGACCGGAACCGATTATCGCCACGTTTCTATTCTTCATAACTGCGCATGGGGTCATGATATTCTTGTTGTTTGCAACCATCCAGTCAACAAGAAAACGTTCCAGCATCCCGATGGCAACAGGCTCTCCCTTTTTCCCCCTTATGCACGAGCCTTCACACTGAAACTCATGGGGACACACCCTGGAACATACTGCAGGGAGAGATGTCGTCTCCCGATCAACCCAGTATGCCTCCTCGATTTTCCCTTCCCGCAAAAGCTTTATAAATCGTGGAATGTTATTATGAATAGGACATGCATTTATGCATCCCGGTTTTTTGCACTGAAGGCATCGATTCGCCTCCTTTACCGCGGTCTCGTAATCAAACCCGAAAACAACTTCATCAAAATTCTTAATACGGTCAGCCGGGGCCATTTCAACAACCGGCTGACGCGGAATCGCCATCCTCTCTTTGGGCTTCATAATGTTTCTCCCCTGACCCATGTTTCAAAAATCATTCATGAAATAATGTGTTACATGCCAGCATGTTACGTCCACACAGGGAATAATGTCAAGAAAATTCTGTAACTGCTAGGGTTCATCAGAGATTCAGAGGTTCAGACTCGTGAAAAAAATAGCAGAGCGATTAAACATGAACCTGAGTATCTGCCGATTAGTAAATATTCGGCAGCACTCCACAGGAAGTGCCCTTGGGGTGCGCTGCCAAACATTTACAATTTGGTGGTTCTAGCTATTTTTCCGGCATCAAGCCGAATATTTACGGCTCTCTGGTAATTCCCGGGGTTAGTAT
>JAIWHJ010000439.1:0-2592 GCA_048629695.1 Promethearchaeota archaeon | reverse complement strand
GCACTTTCAATTGAACATGATGCCATTCGGGCAAGGGCTTCCCAATTGAGATAAATTATCAATATCTCAGAAACTTTGTTTTTCCGACACATTGAACATATTTTATTTATAGCAATAAATTCAGTAAGTTACGGCTAATCAACCATTTAGAAATATGGAATAAGTTGAGGATTAAAACAACTCTAACCTTTTGTTTTTACACAGATAATGTGTCTTCTGAAATCAGTTTGAACTTACCATCTTAAAAGGTTGAATTTCCACATCCCTAAAGCCGGGAGTACAAAAAAATGCCCCTTTTTTTTACACTTATCCTTGCTGCTTATATCTGTGCTACGGTTGGATATATAGTTCATTTCGTGAATCGTGATAAAAAGTTCCGAACCATTGCCAGGGGCATAATAATTACCACGGGAATTGTTCATACTATCTATCTCGTCGGCCGTTATTTCCAGGCCGGCCATACACCTCTGACCAGCCACCATGAGGCGATTTCCTTTTTTGCATGGTCCCTCACCTGGGCTTTTATTTCCTTTCGATGGCGTTACCGGATTAAAAATTTCGGTGCATTTGTAAGCCCGATAGTAACGGCTCTTATGTTTATTGCCGTCTTTTCTTCACACGAGATTTTTGAACTGCCCCCCGCCCTTCAGAGCCTCTGGCTTCCCGTGCACGCATCAATCGCTCTCGCGGCCAACGGGTTTCTTGCGCTTGCCTTCAGCGGGGGTATCATGTATCTAATCCAGGAAAGGGAACTCAAAAAAAAACGATTCGGCTTTTTTTATACTCGACTCCCTTCTCTTGAGGCCTTAGACACCCTTAACCACCACAGCCTTACAATCGGCTTTTCTTTACTCACACTAGGCATCATCACGGGCTCCTTCTGGGCAAAGCAGGCATGGGGAACATACTGGCATTGGGATCCCAAGGAAACGTGGTCGCTTATCACGTGGTTTTTTTACGCGGCCCTGATCCACCAGCGATTTGCCGTGGGCTGGAGGGGAAGACGGTCTGCAATCATGTCCATTATCGGATTTTCGGCCGCACTCTTCACCATGTGGGGAGTGACTTTTCTGCTGGGAGGAATACATTCCTATGTCGGCTGAACGTATAATGGTTCTTGGTGTCAATCACAAGACCACACCTGTTGAGATTCGGGAAAAGCTTGTCTTTTCAGACCCACGGGAACCGCTTCAAAAATTGTTTTCAATTCCAGGGGTTCAAGAGTGCTGTTTCCTCTCAACATGCAACCGGGTAGAAGTCTTTTTCGTGGGCAATCCGGCAGACTCCACCAAGGACGAAATTCGGAATATGCTCTTTGCGAACAGTGGTGTCACGGATCAGGAGACGGAACGTTACACCTTTTTATTCCAGGAAATCGAGGCCATCACCCACCTGTTCAGGGTGGCGGCAAGCCTTGATTCCATGATCGTGGGCGAGGCCCAGATACTGGGGCAGCTTAAACAGGCATTCCGCGATGCTATGGAACAGAACTGCACCGGGATAATCCTGAACCGTTTTATCCAGAAATCTTTTTCCGTGGCAAAACGCATCCGCACGGAAACAAAAATTGGAAGCAGTGCGGTTTCAATAAGTTACGCTGCTGTAGAACTGGCAAAAAAGATTTTTGGAAATCTAAAGAATAAAAAGGTGCTCCTGATCGGGGCAGGTGAAATGGCCGAACTTGCGGCAGAACACCTTATTACACATGGGATCGGCGAAGTCATTGTAGCCAACCGCACCTTTGAACGAGCCGTGAAGCTTGCCCGCCGCTTTAACGGCTCCGCAGTGGCGCTCAGCGAACTGGTAACTCAGCTTGAGATCGCCGACATTGTCATCAGTTCCACCGGCGCTCCTGACATGGTCCTGCGCAAACAAGACATAAAACCGATCATGCGGCAGAGAAAACACCGCCCGCTCTTTTTGATCGACATCGCGGTCCCGAGGGATCTGGACCCTAAAATTAACGATTTTGATAATGTTTACCTCTTTGACATTGATGATTTACAAAATGTGATTGAGGTCAATAAGTCTGAAAGGCGGAAAGAGGCTGATAAAGCCGAACGAATCGTTACAGAAGAGACATTGAAATTTACGCAGTGGCTCGAAAATTTTGAAGTCACTCCCACCATTGTGGCAATCAGAGAAAAGGCTGACGCCATAAGAACCGCAGAACTTGCAAAGACCTTGTCGCAACTTAAGGATTTGTCTCCCAAGGAAATAAAGTCCATTGAAATTCTGACCACCTCCCTGATCAACAAGCTTCTCCATGACCCACTTAACTTCCTGAAATCAAACAACGCCCCGGATGAGAAAGAGATAAAACTGGATATGACCAGGAAAATTTTCGGTCTTGACACCGAGGCCCGGCGGCCCTCCACCCAGACCAAGCCCGACCGGAAATAAAACCTGAACCAGTGCCCATTTACTACAATTTCACGCGGTCGCCAACATAGGATTACACATCTCTTTTTTTGACGATCTGCTGCAATGTTTCCTGCATAACTGGATGATAAAGGGGAGCATTCGCAATTTCTGACAGAACAGGAATTCAAAAAACCATATGCTCCTTTTTTGATAAAATCAGTGCTCGGT
>JAIWHJ010000438.1:0-2592 GCA_048629695.1 Promethearchaeota archaeon | reverse complement strand
GTTCTTCAAGATCCCGAGATTCATCAGTTGCCCCGGTTTCTTCCGTTTTTTCAGGCACATCGGATTTTTCCAATTCGGCTGCCTGATCCTCCTGAACTTTCTCTATCGCTGCCTTGACCAACTGTGTGGCAATCTCTTCGTCAATTTCTTCAAATTCCGTTAATTCCTCAAAACTTGCCTCAGCGAGATCGGCGGCTGATGTAAACCCGCCATCATACAGGATATCAGCAAGGCTGTCATTCACGCATTCCAGATCCATCAGGGATTTGTATCCCTGCTCCATGAATTTTGTATATTTCTGCTCGCTTTTCACATCAATCTTCCATGCCAGTAACTGAGAAGCAAGCCGTACATTCTGTCCTCCCCTGCCGATTGCAAGCGAAAGCTGATCATCAGGCACCACAACGAGAAGTTTCCTGTTTTCCTCATCAACAACAACCATTGAGACCTGTGCGGGCGAAAGGGCATTTGAAACATATTTTGCAGGATCAGAACTCCAGGGAACAATATCTATCCTCTCGCCCTGAAGTTCCTGTACCACGTTCTGCACACGGGAACCTTTCATTCCAACGCATGCGCCGACCGGGTCAACGTCCGACTCCGAAGAGACCACCGCGATCTTTGCCCTTAATCCCGGTTCACGAGCAACCCCGACTATCGAGACAATAGATTCGGAAATTTCAGGCACCTCGGTTTCAAACAGCTTTGACAAAAATTCATTGCTCGTCCTGCTGAGCACCAACTGATGTTCTCTGCTTGTCTGCCTGACCTCAAAAAGTAAGGCTCGAATACGGTCACCCTGGCGAAATGACCTCCTGGGCATCTGTTCACTGCTGGGCAAAAGCGCATCGGTCCGCCCCAGATTCACAATCATATTGCCCCTTTCAAATCTTTGGACAATACCGTTCACAATTTCGCCGATGCGCTCCCTGTACATTTCGTAAATAACGCCGCGTTCGGCATCTTTCATCTTCTGAATTATCACCTGTTTGGCAAACTGAGCGGCAATCCGGCCCAAGTCGGCAACGTTTTCCATCTTGCTGCCAAGATCGTCATGCATCTGCACATCAGCATCCAGGCTTATCGCCTCCTCAAATGAAATCTGGGTCTGTTCGTCCTCCACATCTTCAACAACCTGTCTGAACTGAAAGAGTTCCAATTCCCCAAGATCATCATTATAATGAACCTCCATGTCACGCCGTGCGCCGTACTTTTTTTGGGCGGCCGACATTACGGCATCCTCAAGGGATTCGATCAGCAACTGACGATCAATTCCCTTGTCTCTGCAAATTTGATCGATAATTCTTTTCAAGTCTGAAAGCATCACCGTTTCTCCAATATATCTTTAACTACGGACTCGCTCAAAAATAACTTCACATTTTCATGCGTTGATCCATCCCGCATGGCTGCGTTGCTCGTCGGTTAAATAGCCCTGCTATTCGCCCTTCTCGCGCCTTGCCATACGGGCGCCTCGACACCTGAAAATGTAAATTTATTTTTGGGCCAATCCTGATACCGAAACTTTGCCGGCTTCGCAAAAAAATCAGATCTATTTTTGAGCGAGCCCTTTGGGAAGAGAGTGTAATGCAAATAAAATTTAAAAGTCAATAACAAGATTCCCTCTCACTATTTCAGTTATCGGAATTTCAAGAATCTCTTTGCCTGTGGCCAGGAACAGATGCTCCTTCACCACGTTTTCAATCACACCAACGAAGTGCTTATTCCCGAATGAATCACCAGTTATCACTTTGATTCTACGCCCTTTATAACGAACAAAATCTCTTTCGTTCCTCAAAGGCCAATCAAGTCCGGGTGATGAAACCTCGAGCCTGAATGAATGATCAATAACATCTTCCACTTCAAGGATATGACTGACCTCGCGACTGACCTTTGCGCAATCGTCAACACCAATCCCGGCCTTATTGAAAATGACCAGCCTTAGCACAAGCCCGCCTGTCTCAGGCCTGAACTGAACGTCTACGAGTTCAAAATCCAATTCCTCCACTACCGGCCCGGCAAGCCCTGTCACGGCATTGACCACTTCAACGCTTGCGCCGTCGGGATTATTCTGCATCAAGTCCTTAATAAAAAAAGTAAACGTTCACCAGAGTAAAAAAAAAAGCGGGCATGCCGCCCACTTTTAATCCGCATCAAAAGACATAAGTATAAACTTATATCTACTAATTGGGAATAGATTTTCCTGACTCGCACAAAGAAAATCCGATTCCTTACCGTTAATCAAGTCACATTTCTTCCATCCTGTTTCTGGAAAAAATTAATCATCGACAACGCCTGGACAAAAAAGAAGACGGAGACGTCACTTCTACAATCGTGGTGGAGCGGACAGCGGGGTTCGAACCCGCGACACCAAGCTTGGGAAGCTTGTACTCTACCAGCTGAGCTATGTCCGCTCTGCCATTCAACAGCGAGATTATACAGCCTTTTCCGCTTTTGTCAAGAGTATGTGTTGACTTCCGGCTCTCACAAACTTAGTATTACAACTTAACTACGTTAGGGGTTCAAAGGTTCAGGGTTCAAAGGTTCAGGGGTTCAAGGGTTGATGTAAAATTGGATATGTCAAAACTGAAAAAT
>JAIWHJ010000437.1:0-2603 GCA_048629695.1 Promethearchaeota archaeon | reverse complement strand
AAAAAGAAATATGATATTCTTTAATCACAGTAAGTTACTTGAGAACCTTCAACCTTCAAACTAAACACCTTAACCAAGAAGTCATGTTTGCCAGACTGATCAGCAAATTTGTGGGACAAAAAAAATCGGGTTTGTTTCCAATTGCATTGCCGGCTGAAAGCGCTGAAGGGCCCACGCCGAATCATGCCGCAAAACCAACCCGTAAGAAATTCGTTCCTCCGGAATGGAAACCCGGTGAAGTAATCATGGACCGCTACAGGGTGGAAAACGTCATGTCGGGGTCCATGGGCAAGGTATACATTTCCGAACATCTCGGTTGGGGCATCAAAATGGCAATCAAGTCCCCGCGCCGGGAAGTGCTCGCCGACAGGGAAGGATTTAAACGGATATTAACCGAGGCTAACAACTGGGTCAGAATGGGCATGCATCCTAATGTGGCAGCCTGCTACTATGTCCTGGCGTTTGACAGGATCCCGCACCTTTTTATTGAATATGTTGACGGCGGCGACTTGAGCGAGTGGATAAAGGCCGGCCGGTGCAAGGATATAAGGACCGCGCTTTCACTTGCGATTCAATTCTGTCACGGAATGGAATACACACATTCCAAGGGGATAATTCACAGGGATATCAAGCCCGCGAATATACTTATTACAAAAAACGCCCTTTTAAAAATTACTGATTTCGGAATTCTCCTTGATTTGAGTGATCCTGGATTCAAGGACATTAATGACTCAACCTGGAACAATGGAGATAGTGAGGAAACAGTCGGTTTTCGTGGCACTCCCGCGTTTGCGTCCCCTGAACAGATGAGAGATTCACACGATGTGGATGAACGTACCGACATTTTTTCATTTGGTCTCTGCATGTGGCTCATGCTCTGCGGCAAAAAGCCATTTAAAAAAAATATCGAGAAAAATGTAATTCCGGAACCGGCGCCTGTAAATCCCGAAAATGCCTTTCCCCCGGTGCTTTGCGATCTACTTAAAAAATGCGTTGCATATGATCCTGATGATCGGTTTGTAAGTTTTTTAGACTTGAGAGAAGCTATAAACAAGGCATACCAGGCATTTTTCAATGTGTCGTGCCCCTATGCGGCGCTGGACAATATTGATTTGCGTGCAGACGCTTTAAACAACCGCGCTGTCTCTTATTTCGAACTTGGAAGGACCAAAGAGGCGGAAAAATGGTTGATACAGGCGCTTGAGATCAATGACACGCTGCCCGAAGCCGTTCACAACATGTTTCTCCATAAGTGGAGAAAGGGATCGGCGAAATCCGACAGACTGATTCGTCAGATTGAGGCAACCAAGAAAAGCCGGACAAAAATAACATGGCTTGATGAGTTGGAAGAAGCTGTCAGGAATAATCTGAAAAGGGAAGAGATACTCGACGATCAACCGGTGAAATTCCCGGAATTCAGGCTATGCATTCCCAAAAAATCCCTTGAGATTTTCCGCGAATCTCAGATGTATAAGTCGATTCAGCGTAACGTTCTGGACCATTTTGAAAACAAACGTTACAATGCCTGCTACAAGGTACTTTTAAAGGCATGGAAGAATATCGGGTTTAGAAAAGACAAGGTGTTCACAGGGATTTATGAACAGCTCCTGCGTTTCGCGGACAGGGGAGAGGTCCAGGGTTGGCAGCGGCTGGCAAATATGAAGGGCTCCGCCTTTCCAATAACCTGCCTGGAACGTATTTCAGACAGCAGGAAAATTGTTATGGCGGGAAGTGACGGCAAGATCGTTATCCGGGATTTCAGCGTAATGAAAAAACTTGATCTCCCGGCTACTGACGACAGCCCTGTACGTGCCGTGGCAGTCAGTCCCAAAGGCCGGTACATTGCCGTGGGCAATGAAAAAGGGATTGTGTCGATCTGGTCAATCAAATCCGGAAAGTCTATTTCTCAGGAAGCAGTCCATAAAGGACCGGTCCTGTCACTTGCCTTCAGCCCAAACGGCAAAATATTGGCTTCCGGCGGTAGTGACGGTATTATGAAATTAAGAAATCCTTTCCAAAAGGGTATGGAAAGCAGTATTTCTTTACAAAACAGCGGCGCAGTGAGGGCCATAACATTTTTTAAGACAGGAAAGGATCTGGTCACGGGCAGTGATGACGGGACAATCCGGTTCTGGAGCGCAGGCGCCTCGGAATGCCTGCGTATCGTGGAGGCCCATGCTTTGCCGGTCGTTACACTTTCCGCAAGCCCGGACGGGCAAAAGTTTGTTTCAGGAAGCGCTGACCGTTTAATAAAGATCTGGGATAAAGTCTCAGCCCGAAACACTAAGGTAATTGAGGCGCACGAGGAGTCGGTCACATCCGTTTTGATGCTTGAGGACAATAAGAGCGTGATATCAGGATGCGAGGACGACATTTTGAAACTCTGGGATATCAAGACCGGTGACTGCCTGCTCACCCTGGATGGCAGAGGAGACGGAATATGCAGCCTTACCCAGGCGCACAGACCTCATATATTTCTTGCCGGAAAGCATGATGGAAGTGTACTTTTTGTAATGGTTATATATCAATTGAATTTTGATTAATCGTTCACAGGCGCCCCATCCGGAGTCTCGCAGGCTCGCTTACCTGCACGCGATCAGTCT
>JAIWHJ010000436.1:0-2605 GCA_048629695.1 Promethearchaeota archaeon | reverse complement strand
CGGGCTGGGCTTTGTTTTTACCGACGGCCATGGAATCATGGATTTCACTGATTTTTATGATGACTTGAAGGACCTTGACCATGTAGATTGGGACGTGATGAAGGCAACATACTGGGCGGACACGGAAGATGATACTGATCGGCGCAGGCGGCGGCAGGCCGAGTTTTTGATTCATGAAAAATTTCCTTTTCAATATATTGAGGAAATCGGCGTTATTGATAGAACCGTTCAGGCAGAAGTGGAGTCCTTAATGAGAGCATCCGTTTTTCGGCCAGGCGTAGCTGTCCGGCGGGGATGGTATTACTGAAATTGATTGCGCAGGTGAATGAATATGATTGAGTTGACCAGAGGGAATTTGTTTGAGTCTGACGCAGAGGCTCTTGTGAATACGGTGAACTGTGTCGGTGTTATGGGTAAAGGGATCGCACTGCAATTCAAACAGGCCTTTCCGGAAAATTTCAACGACTATGCCAAGGCATGCAAGGCTAAGAAAGTCAGACTTGGAGAGATGTTTTTTTTCAGTTTAAACAAACTGTATAATCCGAAATATATCGTTAATTTTCCCACAAAGGATCATTGGCGGTCAAAATCGCGTATTCAGGATATTGAGACCGGGCTGGAGGACCTCAAACGTATTGTTGTAGAAAAAGAAATTAAATCCATTGCCATTCCGCCGCTTGGAAGTGGACTGGGTGGATTGTCATGGCCCAAAGTAAAAGAGAAGATCGAAAAAGCTTTTGCCGACCTCCCGAACATTAAAGTACTTCTCTATGAACCGGCCGGAGCGCCGAAGCCTGATGAAATAAAGGTTCACACTAAGAAGCCGAATATGACCCGGGGCCGGGCTCTGCTCATCAGGTTGTTAAAATCCTACGGCAGTATTGGCTATCGCAACAGTCTCCTTGAAGTCCAGAAATTGATGTATTTTATGCAGGAAGCAGGGGAAGAACTGAAACTCAGGTATAAGCAGCAGCAGTTCGGACCGTATGCCGAGAACCTCAACCATGTATTGCAACATATTGATGGACATTATATTCGGGGATATGGCGACAGAAGCCGCAAGGCACAGATATATCTGTTGCCGGGAGCGTATGATGAAGCCATGGCGTTTCTCGAAAAAGATGAAGAGGCTGAACGGCACCTTGAAAGGGTCGAACAACTGATACAGGGCTTTGAGACACCCTATGGCATGGAATTATTATCAACTGTTCACTGGGTCGCCAAAAAGGATTCCGACACAGCACTTGATCTGGACAAAATCGTTGAGAAGGTACAGCAGTGGACTCAGAGAAAAAAGATGATCATGAAACCCTTCCATATAGAGAAAGCCTGGAAAAAATTAACTTCGGAACAGTGGATACCCTCCCACTGACAGGAAAAACTTTTTTAAAAGGGAAGTTGTAACTATTCAGCAGTGCACCAGATGCACCCCGCAAGGGGGTATAAATGCGTGATCGAGGCTGTCAATTATAGAAATGCTATATTGTCAGCTTCGAGCGCGTGCAGAGCTGGATTTGGGGCGGCAGATGCAGGTCATTGGCGGGGCTATAGAGGCACCGTTTCCCCTCAATGTCGGTCTGATGATGTTCAACCCGGAACCTCATCACTTTTTCCCCGTCATGCAGATTGATGTGGTGTGGTTTTCCAGGGAAGGACCAGGCGGCGACAAGTTTTCAGAAAAAATCTTCAAGGGGCCGTTACCACGCATGACAAGCGATGCCCTCGACTACATCCGGCGTAACTTTATCAGCGAAACGGTAATTAAACATCCAGATCGAGCTGAATCGACTCGCGTGGAAAACTTTCCTTATATCGCCATTGAAGAAGCTGTGGTTAATGCCGTGTACCATCGTGGTTACGATGTCCGGGAACCGGTAGAAGTCCGCATCATGTATGACGAGCTTGTTGTGCTCAGTTACCCAGGCCCGGATCGTTCGATACGGCTTGAACAGTTCCGCGCCGGGCGTGTTCAGCCACGCCGGTACCGTAACCGCCGTATCGGTGAATTTTTAAAGGAACTGGAGTTTACAGAAGGCCGTTCCACCGGTATCCCCAAAATTTTTCAGGCAATGAAGGCCAACGGTTCACCTTCACCCGAATTTGATTTTGACGAAGATCACAGCTATTTCATGGTTCGCCTGCCCGTGCACCCGGCAGCGCTGGAGGTTGATGATTCGGTAACCCCGCAAGTCACCGGGCAAGTTACCGGGCAAGTCGAAAGATTAATTCGCACCATATTCGGTGAAATGAGCCGAGGAGAACTGCAACATGTCTTGAATCTGAAGCATAGAGACAGCTTTGTAGAAAATTATCTGCAACCGGCCCTGACTGCAGGGTTGATTGAAATGACTATTCCGAACAAGCCCACCAGCCGCAACCAGAAGTATCGGTTAACGACCAAAGGCCAGGCTGTACTAGGTGGGCTAGAAAAGGAAGGAGAGGAATGAGTAAAGGGCAAATACTCTCTTCAGTTGCAGCCTTGGTGATGGGACAATCTCCCCCATCAACGAGCTATAATGACACTGGTGACGGACTTTCTTTCTGCCAAGTGCAACACAAAAAAGTTGCAAAACAAAAAAGAATGTCGAATATCGAACAAGGAATA
>JAIWHJ010000435.1:0-2621 GCA_048629695.1 Promethearchaeota archaeon | reverse complement strand
CAGGACCTTTAAAAAATTCCAGTTTATCTGGGTTAGTCCCGCCTTTTGAGGGATGCAGTGGCTGTGTGGGACTAAAGTCCCACTTCCGACAAATATAACAAAATAGCATTTTATTTTTTGCCGAGCCCTATTTCCGGATATCCTTGTATATGGCGCCGGTTTTATTGTAATCTTCGTCACGAATTGCGCTTGCCTCGGGCAAGATTTCCTTAAACAGGGAAATGGTCTTGTCATGATCTCCCTCTGAAACGGCCTTTAAAATATCCTGAATATACCTGAAAAATTTGGGCGCCTTGGCCGGATGCTTCTCCAAACAGATTTGTCCGGCATTCCGGATCTCCATCAAAAGGTTCATAGGCGTCAATTCCTCGGCGTCAAAGGTATCGTTAAGTTCTTTCTCAGCCTTGACATTCTCTTCATAGGTTCCTTTTTCATCCATCTCTTCAAGGCGCTTTATTTTTTTTCTAATAAGATCCTGATTTCGAGTTGAGATAGCAGGGCCGAATTCTTCCAGCATAGCCTCGGCGTAATAGATGGACGTCTTGCTGCTAAGCTTATCAGCCGCCATTTTTGTGGCCTTGTCTATCTTCATGGCCGCAAGGTTATAAAGATCCTCATTTACCTGATTTGTTTCCGGGTCCACTACTTTGTTGATATCACGTATTACGGATAAGGAGCGATGAAGCAGGTCAATCATCGTCATATTCTTATACTTTTTATCGTTAGCCTCGGTTATGGTCTTCTCCAGGGAGAGGAACAATTTTTCATCCGCCTTGCCCCTGGACAGTGTCTTTGACAACTGAATCTTATCATTTTCCTTTATGGCCGCGTTGACCTCGACCAGGTTGTTTTCATCAATATTCAGGGTAAGTTCCACATGGAGCGTTTCATCATCTTTCTTTTCCTCCAAGTCGTGCTTAGAATCAATCCCCAGCCACAGATCGCCGATGGATTCATCTTTATCGTTCACTATGTTATAGAACTTCATATGGATCAGTTTCTGCTTCGGGTGCACCAGCTTAAAGACCTCGGTTTTTGTGCATGGCAGCGGTGTATTCTGTTCCACGAGGAGATGACGTTCGTCGTTTTCCAGGTGAATATAATAATCATGAGCCGTGGAATGAACTATGTCAAGAACTCCATTGGAAATGGTATATTTTTCAAGATCAAATCCACATTGCGCGCAGGAAATGTCTGATTGGGATACTTCGACCCCGCATTCCGGACATTCATAGGTGTCGGCCAACCGATGGCTCAGGATGGCCGCGCCCTCGGCAATAGCCAGCATGGGACGTTCGTGTACCATGACCTTGTCTTTACCGAATTCCTGCTCCATCGCCTCTATCACGCGCGGAATCCGCGAACTTCCTCCCACCAGTAAGACATTATCAATAAGGTCCGGGGTAAAGTGGATGTCACTGATTATTTTTCTTGTAAGTTTGATAATGGAGTCGATCATGGGCTCGATGATTGTATTGAATCGATCCCTGGTCAGTTTAACATCAACATCCACGGCATCACCATCCTCATCACGGAGTATGCCCAATATCTCGATATATGCCTCTTCGCTCTCGCTCAGTATGATCTTTGCCTTTTCCACTCCTGCCTTTAATTCTCCGAGAAAACGGTTTTTCAGTTTTTGAGGCTGACCTTCCAGAAATGCCTTTATGTCTTCGATCCCGTTTTCCAGGCCGGTTTCGGTAAGCACATAATCCGTGATAAGACGGTCAATATCCTCACCCCCGAGCCACATGTCTCCTCCCTTGCCCTGTTCGATAAACTGGCCCCCGCTTATGGTCAGGACCGAAAGATCAAAAGTGCCGCCGCCAAAGTCAAAAACAAGCACGGTCCTGGCCTCATCATTTTGTATATTGTCGACCCCGAAGGAGATGGCCGCGGCAGTAGGTTCGGGCAGCAGCCTGCGTACTTTTAAACCGGTCAGAGCGGCCGCGGTCCTGGTTCCGTGTTTCTGTTTATCATTAAAATAGGCGGGTACGGTGATGACGGCATATTGGACTTCGCTGTTCAGAGATTCCTGGGCATCATTTTTAATTTTTTCCAATATGGTTGCTGAAATCTCCTCAGGGGTGAACTCCCGGCCGCCAAGTATAACTGCCAGGCTGTTTTCCGAACCTTTTGAATGACGCTTCAACTGATAGTGTATTCGTTGGTCATGGATAACCTGCTGTACCTCTTTGTCATTATAGTTTCTCCCCATGAGCCTTTTAATAGCCGTAATGGTGTTTTCCGGATCCTGTTTCATCCACTCCAGAGCATGTTTGCCTACAATAAAATCCGGCTTCCTAAAAATTTTCTTTTTTATGGTCACACAGGAGGGAGTGATGAAATCTCCTTCACTGTTTTTGAGTACCTCTGTGTGTACTTTTTTTATTGCCGCTACAGAATTTGTAGTTCCCAGATCAATTCCTATTGACTTAGACATTATTCGTTACCTCTTGGAAATTATTATCAGGTTAGGGATGTGGAAGTTATTTCGTCCCCGTCCCTAACCTTTTTTTTGCATAAAGTCCTAACCCAGATAAACTGGAATTCTTTAAAGGTCCTGGACTATTTCTAAGGTACTAAACCCAAATAAATAACATTTTTACAACCAAAACGGA
>JAIWHJ010000434.1:0-2623 GCA_048629695.1 Promethearchaeota archaeon | reverse complement strand
TACCCTGTTGCAGTGGCGGCTGTCCACGGGGAATTTACTCCTGCTTATCTGGATAAAGCTTATTTTCAGGATGAAACGGTGCGTAAGATTTTCGAGTTGATCGAAATCAGGGTGGATCATGACATTCAGGAGCAATTCCCTGAAAAATGCCAATCGAGGGTTGAAATTCATACGCAGGACGGCTCGGTGTACGACTCCGGTTTAATGCCGGCCAGGGGCGACTGGGATGAAAGCCCATTATCCAGGGATGAACTTGAAGCCAAGTTTCTTAATATTACAAAAGGAATTATAGAACATGACGCAGCCAGGAACCTGATGGAATTAGTCCGGGATTTCGAGAATCGTCAGACCAACGATCTGATCCCGTACCTGGCATGACCTTAAACTGTAAGGGCTAACACTTTGAGTGATGCGCTTCTTGAAATAAAAAACCTTAAAACCTACTTCTACACCGACGAAGGTATATCCAGGGCCGTGGGCGGGGTAGACCTTGTGATTAACCGTGGCGAAATCCTGGGCGTAATCGGCGAGTCAGGCAGCGGTAAAAGCGTAACCGCTCTGTCCGTGATTCAATTGGTGGCCATCCCGCCCGGAAAAATCGTTTCAGGCGAGATCTGGTTTGAGGGCAAAAACCTGCTGGAAATGAGTCTGGATGAGATTCGTCGAATCCGCGGTAACAAAATTTCCATGATCTTCCAGGAACCCATGACATCGTTGAACCCTGTCTTAACCATCGGCAATCAGATCATTGAGAATATCGTAACTCACCAGAAGCTGGACAAACCCCTGGCACGTGAGCGCGCTATCGAGATGCTCAAACTCGTGGGCATCCCCTCTCCGGGAAAGCGTATTGACGAGTATCCACACCAGCTTAGCGGCGGAATGCGCCAGAGAGCCATGATTGCCATGGCACTTTCCTGCCGGCCTAAATTGCTGATTGCAGATGAGCCCACCACTGCCCTGGATGTTACCATTCAAGCCCAGATTCTGGAGCTGATAAGAAAAATGCGCAAAGAGATCGGCATGGCTGTAATGATGATCACCCATGATCTTGCCGTTATCGCTGAAGTGGCGGATAACGTGGCGGTGGCCTACGGTGGAAAGGTGATGGAATACGGCGATGTGATAAGTATTTTCAAGGACCCACTGCACCCCTATACTAAAGCTCTCTATAATTCCATCCCAAGAATTACCGACAGCAAGAAAAGGAGGCTGGAAGTAATTGACGGTATAGTGCCCAACCCCCTGGACCTGCCTGAGGGTTGCAGCTTTCATCCTCGATGTAAATTCGCAAGGCAGATATGCAAACAGATGGATCCGGAACTGGTTGCCCTGGGCGCACGCAGGGTGCGCTGCCTGATGTATGATCCGGCATACAAAGACTCGTTTAAGGCGGAGTCCGATCCATGATCTCAAGAATCACTGAAAATAAGGAAATGGTTTCTAAAAACATACTGCTGGAAGTCAAAAGACTTAAGAAATACTTTCCCATTCGCTCCGGTATCTTTTCCCGAATCACCGGGAATGTACACGCAGTGGACGATGTCAGTTTTCATTTAAGTGAGGGTGAGAACCTGGGTCTGGTGGGTGAGTCCGGATGCGGCAAGACGACTACCGGCAGGGTTGTCCTGGGCCTGCAAAAACCCACGTCAGGCGAGGCCCTTTTTTATGGGGAGAATATATTTGAATACAGTAAGGCCCGGCGCAGGGCCGAGCGGCGCAACATGCAGATTATCTTCCAGGATCCCTATGCTTCATTGAATCCGGGCATGACCGTTGAAAAAATCATAGGCGAGCCCATGTGGTTCCATGGCATTGCTAAAGGTAAAGATAATCGGGACCGTGTGACCGAACTTTTAGAGACAGTAGGTTTGTCCCGTCAACACAAAAGCCGTTATCCTCATGAGTTCAGCGGCGGACAGCGCCAGCGCATCGGCATTGCACGGGCACTGAGCCTTAACCCCAAGTTGATTATCTGTGACGAGCCGGTATCCGCTCTGGACGTCTCCATTCAAGCCCAGGTGATTAACCTCCTGGAGGACCTTCAGGCAAAATTCGGTTTTTCCTATCTCTTCATTGCCCATGATCTGAGCGTGATTAAGCATATCTCCAACCGCGTTGCTGTTATGTATCTGGGCAAAATAGTTGAAACGGCAGAGACAGAAGAACTTTTCAGCCACCCGCAGCATCCGTATACGGAAGCGCTCATGTCTGCGGTTCCGGTTCCGGATCCAACCCTTAAACGCGAACAGATTATATTGGAAGGAGACGTACCCAGTCCCATAAATCCTCCATCAGGTTGTTATTTCAGAACAAGATGCCGGTACGTCAAACCGATCTGCTCAGAACAGGAGCCTCCTCTTACGGATCTTGGTGGAGAACATTACGCCGCCTGTCATTTAAGAGGTTAATAGTTTCGTAAAAAGTAAAAAAACACTTTTTACGAAACGTTTTAAGTTTTAGGTATTAAGTTTTAAGTATTTGTTAAAACAGACAATTACATTAGTCTAAAACTTAATCACCTATACAAGAAAATTTAAAAACAGGGGGTTAAAATAAAATGAAGAAGGATATACATCCTGATTACGCCGAAACAACGATAACATGTGCATGTGGAAATGTA
>JAIWHJ010000433.1:0-2628 GCA_048629695.1 Promethearchaeota archaeon | reverse complement strand
GTGATTCTAATGTAATTGGGGTAACCATACGCCTTCATGCCCCGGATTATCACACCCCTTAAAAGCAATTTTTTATACAGGCTGTCGGCATCTGTTTTTACATCAACCAGAACGTAGTTGGTCTGGGAAGGAAAGGGGATGCACCCTAATTCACGAACCTTGCTTGACAACCAGTCAATGGAGTCTCTGGTCATTTTCAATGTGTTCTGATAATGCTCTTCATCATCAAGCGCTGCCATTCCACCGACCTGTGCCGGATAATTAACATTAAAAGGCTGTCGCACCCTGTGGAGATAGTCGGCAATTTCAGGCCTCATCAGACCATAGCCGATTCTGAGCGCGGCAAGTCCGTACGCCTTTGAAAAAGTCCGAAGGGCCACAACAGGCGTCTTTTCATAAAAAAAATTGCGGACGTCAAGACGCATGTCCGGGTCGACAAAATCTACATATGCCTCATCAAGGACAACGATCACATTTTCAGGGATTTTTTCAAGAAATAATTGAAATTCATTTTTTTGAAAAACCGTTCCCGTTGGATTGTTGGGATTATCTAAAAAGATGAGCCGGGTCTTTTCAGTGACATTATCGGCTATTGCGTCTAAGTCATGATGCATTTCCTTTAAGGGTACAACACGGTTCACACCGCCTCTTGACTGGACTACCTTCTGGTAGACCAAAAATGTGGGCAGGCTTGAAATAACCTCCTCGCCGGGTGACACAAATGTGGTTGTAAGGAGTTCTATGATTTCGTTTGAGCCGTTACCAAAAACTATTTCCTCAGGCTTTACACCCAGTTTGGCTGCCAGCCGGTTTGCCAGATAGTAACAGCTTCCGTCAGGATAGATATGCAGCTTGGTTAAGGCCCCGGCAATTGCTGCGGCGGCCTTTGGCGAAGGCCCCAGTGCATTTTCATTTGATGCCAGTTTTATGGAACCTGAGATTCCATATTCCCGTTCCAGTTCCTCAATCGGTTTGCCGGGAGGGTACGGAATAAGTGATTCTATGTTATCAGAAACTTTTAGTTTCATGTTCTATTCCTTTTATCATATCTCCGGAATATCCGGTATATTTATCCTCTGTTCAAGGTTATACGCCGCCCTCAGCAATTTTTCCTCCTCAAAATGAGAGGCCTGAAGCTGGATTCCGATGGGCAGGCCGGCCTTACTTACCCCGCAGGGCACCGATATTCCGGGAATTCCCGCAAGGTTTGCGGAAAGTGTCAGGATATCGGACAGATACATGCCGAGCGGATCATCAGACATTTCTCCGATCCGCCAGGCCGGCGCAGGTGTTACAGGTGAAGCCAGGATGTCGCATGTCTGAAAGGCCTGGTGAAAGTCTTTTATTATCAATGTTCTCACCTGTGAAGCCTTTTTGTAATAGGCATCATAATATCCTGATGAAAGGGCGTATGTACCGATGATAATCCTGCGTTTAACCTCGGCACCGAATCCTTTGGACCTTGTTTTCTCATACATCTCGATCAGGGATTGGGTACCCTTGTCCCGGAAACCGTATTTGACTCCGTCGTATCTGGCCAGGTTGGAGCTTGCCTCTGCCGGTGCGATTATGTAATAGGCTGCAACGGCATAATCTGTGTGGGGCAGAGAGATCTCGATCGTTTCCGCGCCTGCTTTTTTCAAAGCGTTAATCCCTTCCAGTACCGCCTGTTCGACTTCAGGATCAAGTCCTTCACCGAAATATTCTTTTGGAATACCGACTTTCATTCCCTTGAGACCGTTGGTCAGTTTACCCAGGTAATCCGGCGTGTCGCGATTGACCGATGTGGAGTCCCTGTTGTCATAACCGCAGATCGCGTTCATCATGTGAGCGCAGTCTGTAACGTTTCTGGTAAAGGGACCGATCTGATCAAGGGATGAGGCAAAGGCGATAAGTCCAAATCGGGACACGCGGCCGTAAGTAGGTTTCATTCCCACAACACCGCAATGTGACGCGGGTTGCCGGATCGATCCTCCAGTGTCGGAGCCCAGGGAGGCTATACATTCACATGCCGCCACGGATGCGGCGGACCCTCCGCTGGACCCTCCGCAGATGTAATCCTGGTTCCACGGATTTTTAGGAATCCCGTATGCACAGTTTTCAGAGGTAGAGCCCATGGCAAATTCATCCATTGCAACCTTTCCTACAATGACTGCGCCGGCTTTTTGAAGTTTTTCAACAACAGTTGCATTATAGGGCGGGATAAAAGGTTCAAGCATGCTTGAACCTGCTGTTGTGCGTATTCCTTTGGTGCACAAAACGTCCTTTAAAGAGACCGGGATGCCGCATAAAGGGCTCCCATTGTTTTCACTTAAAAGTAGGTCGGCCTCTTCAGCCTGTTTTAAGGCATTGTCTCGGTTCACCGTGATAAAGGCATTAATTTTGTCTTCCACTTTGTCAATACGGTCAAGAACGGAACGGGTGACCTCAACCGCCGATGCCTTGCGTCCGGCAAGAATATTTTTTAACTCATGAATCGATAATGAATAGAGTTCCATGTTTGCTCTCACTGACTTGTAAGTTAGGGATGGGCCTAGGGGATAGGGAGAAGTGAAAAAAGAAAATACTAAATGTAACCGTTCAGAGAGGCTCCCTGCTTAGCAGACTCCTCCGTATGTAATCGTTCAC
>JAIWHJ010000432.1:0-2642 GCA_048629695.1 Promethearchaeota archaeon | reverse complement strand
ATATGGAATGCACATCACGTTAAACGACATCAGTATTGAGGGAATAACCTCCATTGATCCTGTTGACATCGCTTTTGCCAGGGAATTCGGATACCGGATCAAACTCCTTGCCATCAGCCGAAATCACGGCACTCATGTGGAGGCAAGGGTCCACCCGACAATGGTGCCGGAAAATCACATGCTGGCAAGTATCAACGGCGCGTACAACGGAATCTATTTTACAGGCGACATGGTCGGGAATGTCCTGTTTTACGGACTGGGCGCCGGCATGGTGCCGACGGGAAGCGCAGTGGCTGCAGATATTGTCGATATTGCAAGAAACATACATTTCGGTTCCGTGAACCGGGTTCCGGCGCTTTCTTACATGCCGGAGCACATCGGGTCCCGGGACATCACGCCGCTTGAAAATATCCACTGCCCGTATTATTTTCGTATTTCCGCGGTCGACGAACCAAGCGTTCTGTCAAAAATATCCGGAATACTGGGCGAGCATGATATCAGCATCGAGTCCGTGATTCAGAAAGGCCGCAGGGAAAAGGGAACCGTACCCATTATAATTCGGACACATAATGCTCGTGAGGCATCTGTCAGGGAGGCGCTTACTGAAATTGACGCTCTGGATATATGCACGGACAGTACTGTAAAGATCAGGATATTCACAGAGCAGGAGGATGAATAAAAAAATGAAATACGTTATCCTGATCGGGGACGGGATGGGTGATTATCCCATGGCTGAACTGGATGGGAGGACGCCGCTCGAGGTTTCCCGCACCCCGACAATGGATTTCCTTGCCAGGCAAGGTGAATTGGCCGTGCTCAGGACGGTTCCGAAAGGCTATCCTCCGGGCAGTGATGTTGCAAACCTGTCTCTTGTGGGGTATTTACCGCAGGAATGTTACACCGGCAGGGCTCCACTCGAGGCGGCCAGCATGGGAGTGGAACTTTCAGATGATGGCCCGGATGTGGCGTTTCGCTGCAATCTGGTCACATTGGATCTGAAATCAGATAATGACGTGACAATGGTGGATTACAGCGGAGGCCATATTTCCACAAAAGAGGCCGGGGAGCTGATCAGATCCCTTGAACAGGCCCTTGGGAGTGAACGGATAAGGTTTTATCCTGGAATAAGTTACCGTCATCTGATGGTCCACAAGGGTAAAGTGGAAGGGCTTGAAACGGTTCCGCCCCATGATTATACAGGCAGGCAGGTATCCGAATATTGGAATCGCTACCTGGCCTTTCCACATATCAAGGCCATTGTAAAGGAAGCCTGCCGGATTCTCTCATCCCATGAAATCAATGGCGCACGCATCAAAAAAGGGCTTAATCCTGCAAACGCTATCTGGCTCTGGGGAGAGGGAACGGCTCCGACCATGTCCACCCTTTCGGAACAGTACGGGGTCAGTGGAGCGCTGATCTCAGCGGTCGATCTTTTAAAAGGAATAGGCGTTTACGCCGGCATGGAGATCATTAACGTAGACGGCGCCACCGGCTATCTTGACACAAACTATGCAGGCAAGGCCAATGCGGCCCTTGAGGCATTAAAGGAAAAGGATTTGGTACTAGTGCATGTCGAGGCCCCGGACGAGGCCGGCCACCAGGGACTTTTAAAAGAAAAAATTCAGGCGATCGAGGATTTTGACCTGAAGATCGTCAAACCGATCTTAAATGGTCTGAATGATGCCGGGATTGACTTTAAGATGGTCGTTGCCATGGATCATTTCACGCCGATCAGTTTAAAGACCCATGTGTCGGACCCCGTGCCCTTGATCATGTTCGATTCAGGCCGGACTGATAGAAAGGATGGACCGCTCTACCATGAAAAAAATGCAGTAAATGTTCCCTTTTTTGAAAACGGCAGAGAATTTTTCAAACAATTCCTTAAAGGGAAGGTGAGGTGATGGCGGACGAACGTATTATCATGCCGGAACCGGTGAACCGTTGTTCTTTCAGGGTTCTTTATGGTGACACAGACTCCGGAGGTGTTGTTTATTATGCCAACTACCTGCGGTACTTTGAACACGGCCGGAGCGAGTACATGCGGCAGTACGTGGAATCGTACAAGGCGCTTGAAGAACGCGGCTTCATCATGCCTGTTGTGAAATGTTTTGTCCGCTTCAAAGCCTCGGCCTTTTACGATGATCTGATTATTATTTCCACTTCACTTGTGGAGGTCAAAAAAAGATCCTGCCGATTCAACAACAAAATCCATCGAAAGGAAGGCGGCAAACTCCTGGTAAAGGGATATACGATTCATGCCACAGTGGACAGATCCGGAAAGCTTGCAGCCCTTCCGGACGACCTGATGAATCGGCTGAAGGCGGTTCTGGATTATCCTGTAAACGTTTCCCTGTAACCCCCATTCCGGTAAACGAGCCAGCAAGACTCCGGATGCGCCACAGGTTACACGCTTACCCGCGTTAACGTCTTGGCCAGGTTTGTCAAGTTGGAATCAGCACACAGCTACTGCTTGACATTTTAATCAAATAGAGTATAGTGAAATTAAGTGACGCGGGGTGGAGCAGTCCGGTAGCTCGTCGGGCTCATAACCCGAAGGTCAGAGGTTCAAATCCTCTCCCCGCTACCAAAATAATATCAAGGACTTAGGCTAAAACCTGAGTCCTTTTTTATTTACCTATATA
>JAIWHJ010000431.1:0-2642 GCA_048629695.1 Promethearchaeota archaeon | reverse complement strand
GTGGTGATGCATCTGCAGGGAGAGCTTTTTCCCTGGATAAACAACGATTTTCTTGATTTTGAAACTGGGCTGCTCCTCAAGGATTGTATAGCTGCCCCAGGGGCGGTAAACGGTCCGGTGCAGTCGGTATTCCTCACGCTTTTTTGTCTTTAGCTCCTTGACGATTTTTTTTACATCCTGTGATCGATCCAGCGGGCCGACCAGAACTGCATCCGCCGTCTCAACGATAATGGAATTCCTGAGCCCGACCGCAGCCACCAAGCCGTACTCGGAACGGATAAGGCTGTTCTTTACATCCTCAACCATCACGTCTCCCTGGATAACGTTTCCTGATTCATCCTTTTTCGACACATCCCAAAAGGCCTGCCAGGAACCGATGTCGCTCCAGCCTAAGTCAGCGGGAACCACGGCAACAATTTCGGATTTTTCCATAAGCGCATAATCGATTGAATCGCTGGGGCATGCGGCCATGCCGGCCTTGTCCAGATGGAAAAAAGTCTGATCAATAGTCTGATCAATAGTCCCATTATTGACTGCGGCTTTCATGGAACTGCAGATCTCAGGCGCATATTTTTCCATTTCCTTAATGAGCGTTGAGATCTCAAACGCGAACATGCCGCTGTTCCAGTAATAATTACCTGCCTCAAGATATTTTTTAGCTGTGGCAAGGTCTGGTTTCTCTACAAAAGAAATAACTTTATGGCCTTCTCCTTTCTCAATATAACCGTAACCGGTCTCAGGTGAATCCGGCTGTATGCCGAAAGTGACCAGTTGACCCGATTCTGCAAGTGATACGGCCTTGGTTACGGCATCATTGAATGAATCTAGATCAGTAATAAGATGATCAGCCGGGAGTACGAGTAGAATGGTGGTTTCCTCGTTTTTCCCCTGGTTGAAATATGCGGCGGCGCAGATTGCAGGCGCAGTGTTCCGGCCAAACGGTTCAAGGATGAGTTGAACCGGATCAGCCGGTTCCAGTTCATTGATCTGGTTCATGGCAATGAATCGATGCTCTTCCCCAACGACCACCATTGGCGGAAGCGTGTCGGGAATGCTGGTTAATCGTTGAATCGTTGCCTGGAGAAGGGATCTGTCCTTGTCGTCGAGATTTAGATTTAAGAGCTGTTTAGGGTAAAGTTCTCTTGAAAGCGGCCAGAGACGGGACCCGGAACCACCTGCCAGAATAATCGGTTGTATCAATGCCATATTCGATCATGCCTCCACAATTTGAATTCATTCGTCATATAAAAAAACGCTTTTCCTGATTTTTTCAAACTCATCAAGATCCCTTTGCCATTCCTTTTCCAGGTCCAGCAGATCCTCACCCCGGGCCAGGGCATCCTTAAGAGAGACATCACCTAAGATCAGGTCCAGGGGAAGCCGTTTGTATTCATATTCATACGGAGGGGACTTGAACTGGAAATCATCGGGAAAGAGAACCATTATCGCCTGAAGAAGGGCAAGGGAAGTGCGGTACGGCAGAAATCGCGCCTGGTCGGTGATATGGATCTGAAACCCTGAGCACTCCTTCCCGGCCCATTTGTTCGAGGTGGGCGTAAAGACAAGCGGCCGCAGCACACAGCCTGGAAGCGGGATATTTTTTATCTGCTCAAGTACTCTTTGGGGATCAATAAAGGGAGCGCCACAAAGTTCAAATGGGAGCGTGGCGCCACGGCCTTCCGACACATTGGTCCCTTCCCATATTACCTGGCCCGGATATACCATCGCGGTTTCCGGTGTGGGCATGTTGGGGGAAGGGAAGACCCACGGAAGCCCTGTATCACGGAATATCATATTGCGGCGCCACCCGGCCATTGAAATGACTTCAAGGTCGGCGTTAATCCCAAATTCGGTGTTTATCAGGAGCGCCAGTTCACCGAATGTAAGACCATGACGCATAGGAATGGGATAGAGTCCTACAAATGATTTGCAGTCCGGTTGCAGGAGATTTCCCTCCACCGCAACGCCGCCCAAAGGATTCGGCCGGTCGAGCACGGCCACCGTTTTTCCAAAGGCCGCGGCTGCTTCCATGCAATAAGCCAATGTATAAAGAAATGTATAGACCCTGGTACCCACGTCTACAAGATCTACAAGTAACACATCCAGATGATCGAACATCTCCCGGGTGGGACGACGCTCTTCTCCGTATAGACTGAAGACCGGGATTCCACTGGTTTTGTCCACCATGTGGTCGGATTCCACCATATTGTCCTGTTTTTCGGAAAAAAAGCCGTGCTGGGGAGAGAATAGACAGGTAAGCCGGCCCGGAAAAGCCTGGTTGATCAAGTCACGGCTGTGGGTCAGCCTGGAATCCGTGGACGCCTGGTTGCAGAGCAGGCCAAGCCGTTTTTTTGCAAGCCATTCGGGCCGTAAATTGATGAGTTGCTCAATTCCAGGGGATATCATTCCTTAACCTTTTTACGACGCCATTATAATTAGTTGAAGTATAAGTCAATATAATTAATAATAGCATGATCTATACATTCTCTCAATTAACCAGAAAAAATTGTGATATGCACGAAAAAAGCAATTATGAAGCGCGTAAGCGTTCACGAGCACTGGATTTGCTTCGCGGCACACATCCATAGTACTGATGATCGCTTACATACAGAGTGTTTTCAACCTTTTTGGAGAATATTTTG
>JAIWHJ010000430.1:0-2642 GCA_048629695.1 Promethearchaeota archaeon | reverse complement strand
GCGACGAAGTGACGCTGATGGGCAGGCAGGAGTCAGCGGACGATTCACATACGGATGAAATTACAGCCGATGAAGCGGCAGGCTGGCTTGAGACCATTAATTACGAGGTCCTGTGCCTGTTCGGCAACAGCAACAGAAGAGTGTATGTGTGATAAATGATGAATTATGTGAATAAATTATGATAAAAGCGCGTCTTAAGAAAAGATTGGATCAGTGTTTTATCGAGGGTGTGGACCAGGGGCTCTGGACCGGCGCTGCGGAAGGCCTATATGTTGTGGAGGAGCCGAAGCATGCCTCGCACGGTGATTTTTCAACCAACATGGCAATGATCATTGCCGGAAAGGAGAAGAAAAATCCCCGCAATGTGGCCGGTATGCTCGTTGATCTGCTCGCGTCTCACACTGACCTCTTAAAAAAGGTTGAAGTGGCAGGCCCCGGATTTGTTAATTTTTTTGTAAACAAGGCTGTCTGGCAATCCGTGCCCGGAGTCGTGACTCAGGCTGGATCAGATTTCGGCCTGTCCGACATCGGGAAAGGCAAGCGGGTTCTTGTGGAATTTGTCAGCGCCAATCCAACAGGCCCTTTAAGCATAGGACACGGCAGGCAGGCGGTGTTGGGTGATGCCATCGCGCGGCTCCTTGCCGCAACCGGACATGATGTGACACGGGAGTATTATTATAATAATGCCGGCCGCCAGATGAGGGTGCTCGGCGAATCCACCAGGGCCAGATATCTGGAAAAACTCGGCCTTCCCTTTGAATTTCCCGAAGACGGATACCAGGGTGAATATATTAATGATATCGCATCAAGCCTGAAAGACGAGGTCAGCGACTCTTTAAAAGATACGGATGATGTCACGATTTTTAAGGAAAGGGCGGAAAAGGCGATATTTAAAGATATTGACACCACCTTAAACCGTATGGAAATCCACTTTGATCGTTATTATAATGAGTGCTCACTTTACGAGGACGGCCTTGTTGACGACGTGGTTTCCTGTCTTAGGGACAAGGGACTCGTGTACGACAGTGACGGGGCGGTCTGGTTTAAGACCACTGAATTCGGCCAGGAAAAAGACCGCGTCATAATTAAAAGCACCGGCGAACCCACGTACAGGCTGCCTGATATTGCCTACCACCGTGAGAAGTTCAGACGCGGATACGACTGGATGGTGGATATATTCGGATCAGACCATATCGCCACTGTGCCGGATGTCCTGGCAGGTGTCAGGGCGCTTGGTTATGATGACTCAAAGGTAACGGTTGTGATCCATCAGTTTGTAACGCTCATGAGGGATGGTAAACAGGTCAAGATGTCCACCCGCAAGGCAAATTTTATTACAATCGATGAACTGCTTGACGAAGTCGGGCCTGATGTGGTCCGTTTTTTCTTTCTTATGCGAAAAGCCGACAGTCAGCTTGAATTTGACCTTGACCTGGCAACCACCCAGAGCCAGGAGAACCCGGTTTTTTATGTCCAGTACGGGCACGCAAGGCTTACAAGCATTTTAAAGAAAAATAAGGAAACAGCACATATCAAATTGCCTTCTGTTGATTCAGCCCCGCTCCACCTGCTTGAACTGCCCGAGGAGCTGAATATTCTTAAGGCAATGGCATCATATCCCGACCTGGTGAAAAATTCCGCCCTTGACCTGGAGCCTCACAGGATTATCTTTTTTCTCCAGGAACTGGCAGGGCAGTTTCATAGTTACTATAATAAGCACAGGGTGATCTCTGATGACGTCCCGTTATCCCAGGCAAGATTGTGGCTCGCACAGGCCCTGCGCATTGTTTTAAAAAACGGACTGAACCTTGTCGGGGTGAAGGCCCCGGAGACCATGTAGATTTAAAATAACAGCGTAGCGGTGTCATCGCAGGACTGCTGCAGTTAATGTCATTCAGGGTATGCAGATGGGGCGCCTTAACGTTTACAAGTCAAGGAGTTTGCGATCCGGCGGGGCTTTTGCCGCCTAGTGATCGGTTACCATGGCTGTAGGAAAAAGAAAAAAGAAAAAATGGACTCTCCGTTTCGAACTCGGTATCGGCGGGTTGCTTGGTCTTGGGATCTTTTGTTTTTGTATCTTTTTGTGGATGTTTCTTCTGGGAATCTGGGCAGGGCAGACGGTTCTTCAGCCTTCAATAGACCTGGGCAGCGCCCTGCCGTTTTCAAAAATCAGAGCTTCTCTGCCGCCGAAATTAAGAGGCGATTCCGGCAAAAAGGCCGAAGTACGATCTTCTCCCCCGGTTGACAGGGTCCTTGAATCCGCGGTTTCAACGAATAAGGTTCCATGGGCGGAAGAGGCGGATTCATCCGAGCCGACCATTTTTTCACTCCAGGTAGGCGCTTTTTCCAACATAGGCCGGGCAAAAAAAGTTGCAGCTAACTGGCTTGCAAAGGAATACGAGGCATTTTTCCTTTCCCCTGACGGACCTGACGACTCGTATTACAGGGTGTTGATAGGAAAATTCGACAAGCTGGCTGATGCCAATGCCGAGGCAGTCAAACTGGAAAACGACGAAAACACCAAGGTCTACATAACCCTGGTTCCAACTTCAAAGATCCGGGTTCCTTGATGTATTGGAAAAACAATTTATATGATCACAAACAAATCGTAATATGAAATTTGATCACCTCCTGCAATCACC
>JAIWHJ010000429.1:0-2646 GCA_048629695.1 Promethearchaeota archaeon | reverse complement strand
AAATTGATCTGCAACACAAATATATTCTGTTTTGCGTCCCCGTTTTATGACAAACCTGTTCCCGCACGCCTCCTGCATCCGAAACGTATCTTCGAAGGGGTGCGCGAAGGGGTGGAGCATGGCGGAAACAAAAGCGGAATACCAACGGTAAACGGCTCAATCGTATTTGACGAACGTTATGCCGGAAAACCACTGGTCTTTTGCGGCACAATCGGCATCATGCCTTCAGAAGTAAACGGACATCCGTCCGAACATAAAAAGGCCGTGCCGGGTGACATTATTGTCATGACCGGCGGCAGGATAGGCAAGGATGGAATTCACGGCGCCACATTTTCTTCCGAAGAATTGACTGAAAATTCACCTGCCACCGCAGTCCAGATCGGCGATCCCATAACCCAGAAAAAAATGTTCGACTGCCTCTTAAAGGCCAGAGACCTGGGGCTTTACAACTGCATTACAGATAATGGCGCCGGCGGGCTTTCCTCTTCAGTCGGGGAAATGGGCGGGGATACAGGCGGGTTTGAACTGCACCTGGACAAGGCGCCCTTGAAATACGCGGGCCTTCAGCCGTGGGAAATCTTCCTGTCCGAGGCCCAGGAACGGATGACCCTGGCCGTTCCGCCGGACAAGCTTGCCGAATTTCTGGCGCTTTGCGAAAAAATGGATGTGGAGGCCACGGCGCTGGGCAAATTTACCGACTCCGGCAAGTTCCATGTGCTTTATGATTCAAAAACAGTGGCATATATGGACATGGATTTTGTTTACAAGGGGCTTCCAAGGATGGAGATGGTTGCAAAATGGGAACCCAAGACCTTTCCTGAACCTGCCTTTCCCGACAAACCTGACTTAGGGCAGGATCTGAAAAATATTCTGGGCCGTCTGAATGTCTGCAGCAAGGAATACGTTGTAAGGCAATACGATCATGAGGTCCAGGGCGGAAGTGTTGTAAAGCCCTTGACCGGCGTTATGAACGACGGCCCCAGTGATGCGGCCGTCCTGCGCCCGATCCTGGACTCATTTGAAGGACTCGTGGTATCACACGGCATCTGCTCCAGGTATTCGGATATTGACACATATCACATGGTTGCCTGCGCAGTGGACGAGGCGGTTCGAAACGCGGTCTGTGTCAATGCGGGACTTGATATAATGGCCGGGCTTGACAATTTTTGCTGGTGTGACCCCATTTTATCCGAAAGATGTCCGGACGGCCCCTATAAACTGGCCCAGCTTGTCCGTGCCAACCAGGCGCTTTCCAGATATTGCAGGGCGTACGGTGTCCCGTGCATCTCCGGGAAGGACAGTATGAAAAATGATTACGTGATAGGTGACACCAAGATATCCATTCCACCCACACTTCTCTTTTCCGTGATTGCAAAGATTGATGATGTGCGTCAGGCCGTAACCATGGACGCGAAAAAGGCCGGAGACCTGGTCTACGTCCTCGGCACAACCTACCCGGAAATAGGCGCGTCGGAATACGCGGCCCAATATGGCGCTGTTGGCAACAGTGTTCCCAAGGTCCGTGAACAGGATGCGCTTCCCAGGTATCGCGCCCTTTCCAGGGCAATGGCAAAAGGCCTTGTAGCCTCCTGCCATGACTGTTCCGACGGAGGACTGGGCGCGGCCCTTGCTGAAACCGGTTTCGCAGGAGGCCTGGGTCTTAAAGTTGATCTTGGCAAGGTCCCTTCAGATGGAGTGGAGCATGAGAACATCCTTCTTTTTTCCGAATCCCAAAGCCGGTTCGTAGTGACTGTGCCGCCGGAAAAAAGCAGCGATTTCGAGGCGGAAATGGATGGAACAGCTTACGCGCGGGCGGGTATGGTCACAGCCGAACCCGTGTTCAGGCTGACCGGTTTCACAGCAGGAGAGACGGTACTTAAAGAATTTATGTCGGATCTTAAATCCTGCTGGCAGAAGACCCTTGATTTTTAACTTAAAAGGGTTGTTCCATCCTCAAGCTTGTCATATTCTGCTTGAGCTAGTGCATTTTCAATGTATCCCGTAAGAATATTCTGTAACATTTGTAACTCCTCTATAAATAATAGAACACGGTATGTGTTTTGGCATAACGTCAGGCATAACCGGCTGGAAAAAGCGCCAGCTTTTTTCAGTCCGAGTTCATGCCATTGTTAGCCTGACTTTCGCGCTTGTCGTGAGCAGACTTTTTCGAAAGTTGTAATACATTGAGATATCAAGTAGTTATAAAATGTTGATGATTTCGCCCAAACCATAACCTACTGATAATAAAGCATATATAGTTTTTGCTTTCAAATGTAGTGTCTGTAGTCACAACCTATTGGATATAAACATATTTTTTTAAAATACGAAAGTTGGGTTAGCTGATATTTTGAATGGTAAATTTACTGGAACGTAACTTTAAATGCTAGTTGACAGATAAATGAATATGATCATTGTGGCCTGTTACTGACCAATTTTGTCCTAGTTTCTTCTTGATGTGTGGGCCAAAGTTCTCTCTTCTTTGAGGAAAAGTTTCAAAGGTATCCTGGATTGCATCAACAATGGCCTTAATTGTACCGCCTTGTGAATACCCAAGGACAATTTTCGTTCCATTTATCCTTGAAATGTCAACCGCTTTTTGTTGCATGTGACGGCTTGGTAATTGTCAAAATTAAACCTCGGGCTCTG
>JAIWHJ010000428.1:0-2663 GCA_048629695.1 Promethearchaeota archaeon | reverse complement strand
ACAGGGATGAGAATATTGAAATGTGGATGTTTCCCTGTTCATCATTCATCATTCATCATTCATCATTCATCATTCATTCAGGACATCCCATGGTAAAAAAAGTATCACTGCCCTCCAACCTCCCCCCTTTTTACGTCAACGTCCCGTTTGACCGTTTAAGAAACGAATTTCTGGAACTCTTTATCGAGAACAAGATCAGACCGGAAATCGGCCTGGACGGCGATCTGCTCTACAACTGGAATTATGACGATTTTCAAAAAATTGCCGATGAATTAAAGCGTGCCGAGCTGCCCTGTACCATCCACGCCCCATTCTTTGATCTTATTCCCGGCGCTCTGGATCGGAATATCCTATGTGCCACCAGGGAAAAACTCCAAAAGGCCTTTGAACTCATTCCTTTGTTTGAACCCGTCTCTATAGTGTGTCATCTCGGCTACGAGGACAACAAACATGAAGAGAGACAGGAAGAATGGCTGAAAACTTCTGTTGAAACATGGTCCGGTCTGTCGGCTGTTGCTGAAAAACACGGGACCCTGCTCATGCTGGAAAACACATACGAAACCGGCCCCGAGCCATTCAGACTCGTGTTTGAGAAACTGAACTCCCCTTGTGCCGGATTTTGCCTGGATGTGGGCCATACTCTCGCCTTTGCCCGCAATAACTGGCAAGACTGGCTGCCTGCGCTGGAACCATGGCTTGGACAGCTTCACCTGCATGATAATCATGGCGACCGGGACAGTCACCTGGCAATCGGGGAAGGTATATTCGACTTCACCGGTCTATTCGACTATCTCAATCAAAAGGACATGGCCCCGATTATCACACTGGAACCGCACGACGAAGAGGCATTCTGGGGCAGTATTAAAGCGCTTGAACGGTTTCTCTAACAATTCATTTCTGTTGCGTGTTTAATTTCTTCCAGAAAGATTTCATTCAGGGCATCTCCGGCTGACCGGTCCTTTTCAAAACACTTTGTCACCATCCTGATATCAATCCCGTTCTCTTTTATGGCGTTATCTATGTTATGTGTGAGCTGACCCATGAATTCATCAAAATATTCTCCCTCAAACTCTGAATATATCAGGTAATCCGCTCCCTTGCGGAAGAGGATGGCCGTATTGTCATCAAGGGAACCGCTACTGATATTAAATTTTTTTGTAGTTTCCTGCAGTTTTTTCCCGATTTCAAGAAGGATTTCGTCCGCCTTTGCGTAACCGACCTCTTGGTTAAATCGCCTCATATGCATAAAATCAGTCAAAATTATATGATAAGGTTTACGGTGTTTTCTTAAAAGATTAAGTTCATCGAGAAAAAACATGAATCTATAATTATAGAAATCGCTCAATGGTTCACGAAAGTACGCCACCCTTCTGAACATCTCCAGATCGTTTACGTAATCGCCAACAAACTCCCTTGTAATCTCCAAAGGATTCCATGATTCGGTTACTTTTTCCAGAGCATCCACAACGCTTGGATCCACAATCCCTCGTTTCGCATCCCCATGCAATATCGACAGAGCCTTCTCCCGTGTCATCGGACGCTTGTACGGCCTTCTGGCTATAAGTGCCTCAAACACATCCGCCACTGCCACGATTCGCACATGCATCCCTATTTCATCTCCCTTCAAACCGTCAGGGTAACCGGATCCGTCCAACCGTTCATGATGGTACAGGATGATCTCTTTGATTCTGACATCCTCGATGTACTTTGAAAACAGCTTGGCCCCCATAACAGGGTGATATTCCATAATTTTCCGGTCCTGATGGTCAAAACGGCCCGGTTTTAAGAGCACGTCGTCAGGAATGGCCACCTTGCCGATGTCATGCACCAGACAACCGAGTTCTATGGCCTTTAGTTCATTTTCGGAAAACCCCATCTCAGTTCCGATTCGCACAGAGATTGCCGCAACGCGCAGTTCGTGTTCAAAGGTGTAATGATCACGTGTGGCGAGCATTTCTCCCATGGCCTCAAAAAGATTTCGCATCATCATTTCCTTTGCGGCCAATTCATCGGTTTTTACGACCAGCTCTTGTGATTGTTTTTCTGCGAGATCCTGAAGGTTTTTACGGTGCTGTTTTAGTTCGAGATGAGTTTTTATCCTTGCTTTCAGGATCGGCTCGGATATGGGTTTGGTTATATAATCCACCCCCCCCACTTTCAGGCCCATTTCCTCATCCTTTTTATCATCCAGGGCTGTCACGAAAATTACGGGGATATCACGTGTATAGTCATCCGCCTTTAACATCCGGCACATATCAAACCCGTTCAACCCCGGCATCATGATATCCAGCAGAATAAGATCAGGCAGGGATCGCTTAATCATGTCAAAAGCCTCAAAGCCGTCCTCCGTCACGTCTACGGCGTATCCTGCGTCCTCAAGTAAATACCTGAGTATTTCCCTGTTAACTAATTCATCATCCACTATCAACAGACGATATCCTTTAGGTTCGTATGTATGGTTTTGTTCCATTAGCTGGGTCCTGTTGTCGGTATGAACAGCAATTTTTGAATATGGGCTCGTCAAAAAAATAAAATGCTATTCTGTGATATTTGTCGGAAGTGGGACTTTAGTCCAACACAGCTACTGCATTCCTCAAAAGGCGGGACTAAAGTCCCACTTCCGTTTCACATAATGAAGATGCCAAGAAGTACAATTTATTTTT
>JAIWHJ010000427.1:0-2665 GCA_048629695.1 Promethearchaeota archaeon | reverse complement strand
TTCTAACTGCTTAACACTCGTTTTTTTAGGCTACCCACTTAAGGCGGGACAAGCTATTGGAATTCTTTAAAGGTCCTGAAAAAGTACCTTTACGAAAATATTTTCTAAGGTACTAGATTACCAGCGAGAGCCAGGTTGCGACAAAAAGGGTCAGGCTGATCAGGCCGTTTAAGGTGAAAAAGGAGGGTTGTATCCTGGATAAATCTTTGGGTGTGACTACAAAGTGCTGATAGAAGAGTGCAAAACCTGTAAAGGCAATGCCGATGTAGAAAAAGAAATTCAAGCGGGCCGTTAATCCTGTTGCCGTGAACAGCCCAAAGGCAAGCACATGGAAAAACACGGCCAGTCTGAAGGCATTTTTTCTGCCGAACCGGGACGGCATTGAGAAAAGTCCGATCTTTCTGTCAAAATCCGCATCCAGGCACGCATATACCATGTCAAAGCCGGCCACCCAGAACAATACCCCGAGAGAGAGCACAAAGGGATATCCGGAAAGGGTCCCTTTTACCGCTGCATAACCGCCCAGAGGCGAGAATGCCAGGGCCACTCCCAGGACTATGTGGCACAGCCATGTGAAACGCTTGGTAAGCGAATAAAACAGGATAAGTCCAAGGACAAACGGCGAAAGATACAGGGTCAGGCGGTTAAGACTGTAACAGGCAAAGAAAAAGAGAATACCTGAAATGACAACCATGGCCCATGCCTCGCCTGCTTTAACAGCCCCGGTTGCAAGCGCTCTGTTTGCGGTCCTGGGATTTTTTTTGTCAAATTCAAGGTCAGCTATGCGATTAAAACCCATTGCGCATGTCCTGGCGCCTGCCATTGCCAGTACCACCCAGACGAATACAATCGCGTCGGGCACCCCGCGCTGGGCCAGAAATGCGCCAATAAAGGCAAACGGCAGGGCAAGAAGCGTGTGCTTGAATTTTATCATTTCAAGAAGTATGGCGATTTTTTTAATCACTCCCTAATCCTCCAGGCCGTTCCATTTTTTCCGGCCGGGCACTTCAAGGCCCAGCAGATTACCGACCCGTTCTGCAAATGTGCGCGCCGTTTCTACAAGGCTTTTCGGCATGTGATAGAATGCCGGCATAGGCGGACAGATGATCGCTCCCGCATCATGTGCCTTTAGCATATTTTTTAAATGAGTGCGGTTTAAGGGGGTCTCTCTCACAGCTAATAAAAGAGGCCGCTGTTCCTTTAATGTAACATCCGCCGCCCTGTGGATCAAGTTTAAGGAAAGGCCGTTTGAGATGGCTGCAAGTGTGCCCATTGTGCACGGCAGAACGACCATTGCGTGGAAATCGCTGGAACCGCTTGACATGGCGGCGGTGAAATCAGTGACATCATACCATTTTGTCACATATTCGTTTAAATCTTCCGGTTTCATGCCAAGTTCAAGTCCCATAACCTTTCTGCCCGCATCAGAGATAATTCCGTGGACCTGGACGTTTATTTCATGCGCAAGCTTCAAAAATTCAATTGCGTACAATGTTCCGCTTGCGCCTGTAATGGCAAGAATAATGCGTTTACTCATTTTACACCCACGTACAAGGTAACGATTCCCATTGTAAGAGGCCTGCAATATGTTTCGGCAAACCCGGCCTTTTCCAGCATGGCAAGAAGTTCAACCGGTTCGTAGAACCCTGCGATTGAACTGGCCAGATATTCGTATGCCTCCCTGTCCCCTGAGACCAGACCGGCTACCTTTGGCAGCACCCGGTTTAGATAAAAATTATAAACCGGTTTTACAAATATATTTTTTGGACGGGAGAATTCAAGTATCAGCAGTTTGCCGCCGGGCTTTAATACGCGCACCATCTCAGAAAGCCCTTTTTGTGTATTTGCCAGGTTTCTGACCCCGAATGCCACGGTAATCCCCCAAAAACTGTTGTCCATGGCCGGGATTTCCTCACCGTCCCCGCAGACAGGGAAAATCCTTGGCCTGCGATTGTCCCTGGGCAGGGTTTTGATTCCTGCGCGAAGCATATCCTCACAAAAATCGATTGCCACGACCTGTCTTCCGGGCGCCTGCCTTGTCAATTCAAGTGAAAGGGGCAGGGTCCCTGCGCAGAGGTCCAGCACCGCGCCTGCGGGAAACTGTTTCAACTCCCTGGTTGTGACCCAGCGCCAGTATCGATCGATCTGAAAACTCAACAACGAGTTTAAAAGGTCATACCTTGAACTGATGGATGAAAATTTTGCCCTGACAAATTTTTTTTTGTCTTGCTGCATGTTCATAAGTAGAGGTTCCGGGTTCAAGGTTCATAGGTTCAAAGGTTTATCTGATCGGAATTTTTTCCTATTCAACCCTGAACCCTGAACGTGGAACCTTTTAACCCGAGCAGTTACATTTTTTAGTTGAAAATAAAATGTAAATCTGGAATAGTATTTTTGGAATTGTCTAGTAGGGCCGCTCAAAAATAACTTCAGATTTTCATGCGTCGACCCATCCTGAATGGCTGCGCTCGTCGTCGGTTAAATAACCCCTACTATTCGTTTTTCTCGCGCCTTGCCATACGGGCGCCTCAACACATGAAAATATAGTTTTATTTATAACACCAAAAAAATGTCGTCGGTTAAACGTCGGCGAGATTAAGGAGCCTGAATATGGCATGGGATGATCAACAACCTCCATGGGGAAAGAATAAAAGGCCTGCAAGCC
>JAIWHJ010000426.1:0-2676 GCA_048629695.1 Promethearchaeota archaeon | reverse complement strand
TAGCCATATATCTGCTCAGGCGTCATACCAACAAACGTTGGCCGAAATTGGTAAGCATTTTGAAATTACCATCTATAGTACTGTCAGCACGGTAGTTGAAAAAATTAAATCTTAAATAAAGAAAGACCGTAAACTAAATAAATAAAACAACTGGAGAAAAAACTGCGCAAAAGTCAACAGCAGACTTGACTCCTCGCTCTCTGCCTTTTGTCTTTGCTGTCTGGGCTGTGCGCAGTCAGCACTTTGCGATCTGTCCGGATGCTTGCAGGAGAATCCACAAGGCGATACTTTCTTCAAGAGAGTATGGTCTCGCACTCCTGGATGACATCAGTATCGAGGTACATGCTGACGCGAATCTCACGGTCGCCGAATGTAGAAAATATTTCAATCACCTCAAATATGGTTTCGATGGACTCTATCTAAAGGGATTAAGAGCTTTTTGCGATTATCTCTGCAAGATGAAAAAAGTGGCAGATTCTGTGGAAATCAGGTTCATGACCTGATTTGATGAAGACTTGTTTGTGTTGAAGTCGACGGAACAGCCTCAAACGGCTATTTTTGGTCTGTGATGTCCGGTTAAGAACTTGCATACAGGGTATTTTTGGCGATTCCGAACTGAATGCGAGCGGGTCAGGTGGTCCCGCAGATACTACCTGCTTCATTTTGGATTTTCGTTTCTCACCAGGTCAAGAATTTGAGCGACAAAAGGGAGTTCATCGCCTTTTCCGTTTGAAATGGAAATTTCTATGTCTCTGTTTCTATTATCTTTTTTGTTCATTTACGGTGGCATGCACGTCTATGTGTATTGCAAGGCTCGTTCGGCCTTGCACTTTATCCCGCGTACGGCGGTTGTTCTTGCCGCCTTTATGGTCTTTATGGTATTTGGCCCTGTTCTTGTCCACTGGCTGAAGGTGTGGGGGCTTGAATTTGCCGCTCGGGGCATGGCTTATGGCGCGTATATGTGGATGGGCTTTGTTTTTTTGTTTTGCTCCGGTTTTTTGGCAATGGATTGTTACAACATCCTATGTCGCCTTGTAAGTCTGTTTCCCAGAGTCGATCTTGTGCAATTTGTTGTCAAGGGCAGGACTCCTTTCTTCGTGGTGATCCTTGCAGCCATTACAATCGGCTGCTACGGTGTTTTTGCCGCCCAACAGATTCGAACCGAAAAAGTGAGTGTTGTTACCTCCAAGCTGCCGGAAGGGGTGGATGGATTTACTATCGCGCAGGTATCGGACATACACCTGGGACTCATTGTCCGCCACGGTCTCCTTGAAAGAATAATTGAGGCGGTCAATGCCGCAAGCCCGGACCTCCTGGTCTCAACAGGTGATCTCGTAGATGCCGAAATCAACCACTTGACAGGTCTGGCGGAGTTGTTCCAGCAGGTTAATCCAAAATACGGAAAATTCGCCGTCACCGGTAATCACGAATTCTATGCCGGCATAAAGGATGCGATTTCCTTTACGGAACGGGCGGGTTTTGTGATGCTCCAAGGTAAAGGTGTTGAAGTTAACGGGATCTTCAATGTCGTAGGAATTGATGATCCTGCCGGCGTGCAGATGGGACAGGTAAAATCCAGGAAAGAAAAAGAAGTCCTTGAGGGTGTGTCACGGGATCTTTTTACCATTTTTTTAAAACACAGACCCGACATCCGGAAAGAGAGCTTTGGCCTTTTTGATCTCCAGTTGAGCGGTCATGCCCACCGCGGTCAAATATTTCCATTCAGTCTTATTACTCACCTTGTATATCCGATGCAAAGCGGCCTGTATAAACTTTCCAATGGCGGTTTTCTTTATACCAGCAGGGGGACCGGAACATGGGGACCGCCGATGCGTTTTCTCTCTCCGCCAGAGGTTACTATTATTGAAGTGCACTCTGGACCTTAGGGGAACTTTGGGGACATTCTTAAATAAGTAAATAACTATCCGATCAATTAATAATTATTTAAGAATGTCCCCTTCTCCCCTTATTTTTTGTAGCTTAAAAAGCGATTACTTATCATCATTTTCTTCTTATTTCAATAAGTTGCCAGCCAACAGATGTCGGAATTAGCCGGTTTTTGCTGTTTTTAGCGCCCATGCTGGTAAACTTGGGTTAATAGAAAATCAACTATTGCCCGCAATGTGGCACGAAAGTTGCGAATTTCTATGCTATGTGTCGGTGCAATCCTTGATCGGAAGAATCAATTGGCTGAAATTGCGAGAAAATTCAAAAGGTGTGCTTTTTTTTAACGGTACATAAAAAAATGTTTGTAGGTTTTTGGCTACAAAAGGAGAAAAGAAATCATGAGAAAAGAATTGAGTGGTGTAGCAACAATGCTGCTGGTGTTTCTCGTCACAGGGATGTGCTGGGCAAGCCCGGAAATGAACGCGGCAGAATTCGGGGGTCACGATTGGGTCAATGAAAGCGATGTGTCGCAAGGTGGTGACGCACAGTGGACGTTCCTTTTTTATCTGGCTGCCGACAATGAACAGGAGGCCTACGCCGACGCCACCATTAACCAGCTTCTGGCCGGGACCGCCAGGGTCGAGAATCATCCGCAGATAATAGTTTTGATAGACCGGCTGTCCTCCGATATAACCGAGGTTTTTGAGGTTGTTGCCGGTGAGGTTCAAAAGCTGGCAACCTATGAAGAACAGAACACCGCAGACGGCGCTGTATTAGAGGCCTTCACGA
>JAIWHJ010000425.1:0-2682 GCA_048629695.1 Promethearchaeota archaeon | reverse complement strand
ACTCCCTTACAGCCCGGGTGGCAGATATGCGCTTTTCCATCTCTTAATCTCCATGTATAATATGATAATCATATTATACATACTCAATGTTTTATGTCAATATAATTTTAAGGGGGTATTAGTGGGGTAACTTCTATTCTCAGGTGTGGATAGAGGAGAAGTGGCTTAACTGGGTGTTCACCAAATTAGGGTAGGATCAGTTTCCTCCCTGAATGCCATCGGCGATCAGACGTCTGGCTTGGCCCACAAGGTAGAGCGGTAGAGAAATAAGCAGGTAAGGGACTTTTTCTTTTCCCGCTACTCTGGTCTCTTGCCAGGAACATGATGGCGGCATGGCATTGAACCTGAGCGCCACCGGAGATTTTTTTTCCGCCACAAAAACCTGCAGGGATTTCAAGGCGCCGGTTTTACCGGCCTTCACCTCAACCGGCACGACCTTGTCTTCGTGTGCGATCAGATAATCCACTTCAGCGCTGGAGCTTTTCTGTTCCCGGTTCCAATAAAAGAGCTGCGGCTTCTCATAGCTTGGCCCGTCATATAGAAGATGCTGGCCAATAAACTGTTCGGCCAGAGCGCCGTTGTTCACCATGAGCAGATCGTCCGCCATTTCCAAGCCGGGCAGACTGAGGCCGAGTGAAGTTGAAACCAGCCCGGTGTCCAAAAAAAGAGGCTTGAAGTCGCGTTCCTTGGCCTCGGCCCCCAAGGGCACGCCATTTCCGGCGCTGTGTCTTACCCGGTAGATGACCCGCGCCATTTCGAGCAAGTGCAGGCTGTCGGCAAGCTCCCTTGACCGCTCTTCAGGATCAAGCCGCACATATTTGAGTTTACTGCCGACCAGGGCCGGTATCCGCCTGAAGACCTTGCGCAATCTTTCCGGATAAATTCGTTTCCGGTATTTACTGAAATCATCCTCATAGGTTTGCAGGATAACCGCATGTTCACGAATCGCCTCGGCAAGTTTACCGGAACTGCCATACCATGCAACCGCGGCCGGCATACCCCCGATAATCCAGAAAAGCTTTAAGGAGTTGAGCAGGGAAAGATGAATGGATTCGGGAATAGGATCATTCAGGGAGTAATTTTTAAAAAAAATTACCATTCTTTCCTGTCCCAGCGCCAGGAGAAATTCCTCCATGTCCATGGGACCGAGATGCAGATATTCCACCCGGCCCACAGGCATGGAAAAGTCATGGTCCGCCAGTAGGAATTCCAGCAGAGAGCCGGCTGCTATGACATGGATATCCGGTCGCTCTTCGTAAAAATAGCGCAACAGAGGCAGCAGCTCCGGCGCCGCCTGAATTTCGTCAAGGAAGAGCAGGGTCTTGCCGGGTATGATTTCGGTATCGCAGTCAATCTGCAGAAGCTGCAAGCATCTGCTGATATCTCTGCCGGCAAAAAGCTGCGCCTTTTCCGGATTTTTGTCAAAATTAATTTCAACCAGATTGTCGAATCGTCCGGCAAATTTCCGGACCAGCCATGTTTTGCCGACCTGCCGGGCACCCCGGATAATGAGCGGCTTACGGCTAGGGCGGTCCTTCCAGTCGATAAGGTCATGCAGGGCCTTGCGATACATTCGCATCTCACGGATACATTTTTCAGGTCAAAAAAACAGGAAATATCTTCTAAAGAAGATACACAAAAATGGACAAAAAGAAAGGTTTTTTTATGCAAAAATAGTTTTTACGCTAGGCTCACGAGAAAATAGGGGACAGACCACGGTTTCAATGGCTTTCAAAAGGCGCGTCTTATTTAAACTGTGGTCTGTCCCCTATTCCCCCTGTTCTCGGCAAAACAATAAAACCCATATGGGCTACAAAATGTTTGACTCGACAGCCCATATGGGCTATTTTGTTTATAGGAGGTAATAACAATGGCAACAATGACTAAAACAGCAACGGTAAGAGCGAGAATTGAACCTAATTTGAAAACAGATGTTGAAAGTCTTTTTAAAAAATTAGGTTTATCAACAACAGAGGCAATAAACCTCTTTTATCGACAAGTAAAGTTGAGAAAGGGACTACCATTTAATGTTGTAATACCCAATAAGACGACGAAAAAAGTATTTAACGACACAGACGCTGAGCGTAACTTAATCCGTTGTGACGATGCTAACGATATGTTCGATAAATTAGGGATATAAATGTTACAACCATCATACACCAAGCAGTTTGAAAAAGATTGGAAACGAATAAAAAAAAGAGGGAAATCAAAAGGGAAATTAAAAACAATTCTCAATACACTTATTAATGAAGAGCAACTTCCCCAAAGGTGCAGGGATCATAAACTTACCGGGAACTATAAAGGCAGGCGTGAATGTCATATTGAGCCAGATTGGCTATTAATTTACAAAATTACAGGATCAATAATAATTTTCGAGAGAACTGGAAGCCATTCAGACTTATTTCAATAGTAAAAAACACATTGTGTGAAGATTGTGTGCCTGTAACTTGTCAAAATAATTTAAAAAACTGAGAACAAGGCGCTTCATCAGACCCCAAGGGGCGCGGGTTGTTGGGTTGCTCCAAGTAGGGGGTTTTTGCCTTTTCCTTTTAGGGTGCATTTTTGCAGTAATCAAGGATCCAGATATTTGAACTAAAATTCCTTATTTTACCTTTTTGCGGCGTTGGCTTGGGCGCTAAAATTTTTTGACCCTTTTGTGCTAAGGGAAAATGACCCTCGGAG
>JAIWHJ010000424.1:0-2692 GCA_048629695.1 Promethearchaeota archaeon | reverse complement strand
TGTCCTGATCATACCCAAGGGCACTTCCGTTGGGCGCGCACAGCCACAGCACCTGTCAACGTTTACAGTAATTACCATGCTGCATCTGCGACACTGGTGAACGTTCGCACGATAAGGACGAAATGATTCAATTGGCAAAAGGGCGCAATGAAAGCAGTGATGGCCATAGTGTCAAAACGCTGGTTATCGGCGGCTGTCGGAGCGGAAAAAGTAAGTTTGCGCTTGAACAGGCGTTGCTGTTTGCTCCTTGCAGGGTTTTTGTGGCAACCCTTGAAAAAAAGGGTGATGCTGAAATGGACCAGAGGATCAAATTTCATCTGGAGTCGCGTGCCCAGGACTGGATTACTGTGGAGGAACCTATCCGGATTGTTGAACTCCTCCTGGACAGGCAGCAGGAGACCGATGTTTTTTTGGTGGACTGTCTGACCATGTGGATCACGAATTATATTATGAGAGGCGTGTCTGATTCGGATATCGAAAAACAAGTGCGCGGGCTGCGGAAAGTGGTCGCTGATATGTCGACCCCGGTTATATTTGTGGCCAACGAGGTTGGATCAGGGATTGTGCCTGAAACCTCCCTGGGTAGACGTTTTCGCGATCTGGCAGGATGGACGAATCAGCAGATGGCGCAAGTGTGTAATAAAGTCGTATTTGTAGCTGCCGGATTGCCGATGTATTTAAAAAAGTAAGTAAATATTCGGCAGCACTCCACAGGAAGTGCCCTTGGGGTGCGCTGCCAAACATTTACAATTTGGTGATTCTAGCCATTTTCCGGTATCAAGCCGAATATTTACAAAAGTAAGGTGATCAATATGAGAATAGCGATACTTTCCGATACACATGATCATATCCCTAATTTGAGGGCTGCGGTCGTGTACTGCAATTCTTACGGGGTGGTCATGATGATTCACTGCGGTGATCTCATTTCGCCGTTTATGCTGGACGAGTTGGCGAAATTCGGCGGGGCGGTTCATCTTATTTACGGCAATAACCCGGGCGACCAGCATTTAATCTCTCAGTGGTGCGGAACTAAATTCCCGACCATTACCCATCATGGCGTCCTGGGGGTTGTAGAGGCCGGGGGGGTAAGAGTGGCGTTTGTCCATTATCCCGAAATAGCAAGGGGACTGGCCCATCAGGGAGCATTCGAAATGGTCTGTTGCGGCCATAATCACCGATATAAAGTGGAAAAAATCGGAAACACCCTACTTGTCAATCCCGGTGAGATGCTTGGAAAAGATGGACAGCCCTGCTTCTGTGTAATTGATTGCCCGTCACTTCATACAGAGCGGGTTGACATAGGCGCCCCTTTATTTGATAACTAATATTTAAATTTATTTTTTGGGCAAACCCTAAGGATTAATTAAAAATGATGGAAGAAACCGGGGAAATCAGCTTTGAGGAAATGTTGGACCGGAATTTTGAGGACAAGGGTCGCCTCGTTCCTGGAGAAAAAATTAAGGCCGTGGTCTTCAGAATCACAAAGGAGTGGATTTTTATTGATCTGGGCAGAAAGAGCGAAGGATATATTTCAAGCAGTGAGTTTTTAGACAGTGAAGGCAATATCAGTGTGCATGAAGGGGATACGGTAGAGGCCTATTTTCTGTCTGCAAAGAATAATGAGATGCTCTTTACTGTAAATCTCGGTGGGGAGGCGGCAAGGCTTCACCTGGAAGATGCATTTGAAAACTCCATTCCAGTGGAAGGCTATGTTGAAAAGGAGATCAAGGGCGGTTTTGAAATCAAAATCTCCGGCAATATCAGGGGATTTTGTCCCTTTTCTCAGTCAGGACTCCGCAGGAGCGATAATAATGAAGAGTTTCTTGATCAGCATATATCCTTTAAAATAATTGAATATCGCGAAAACGGCCGAAACATCATCCTGTCCCGGCGGGTGATCCTGGAAGAGGAGCGGGAGGAGCGGAAGGAGGCTTTAAAAGCCACTTTGCAGGAAGGCATGATTGTAAAGGGTACAGTGATTTCAATTATGGATTTCGGCGCATTTGTGGATATCGGAGGCGTGGAGGGACTTATTCCCATCTCTGAAATCGGCTGGGCCCGGGTAACGGATATTCATGAATATCTGGAAGTCGGCCAGGATGTAGAAGTGGTTATACTGAAACTGGACTGGGAAGCGGAACGGTTTTCATTCAGTCTAAAGGGGACATTGGCTGACCCGTGGGATAATGTCTGTGAAAAATATCCCGAAGGCTCCGTAATCACTGGAAATGCAGTTCGTCTGGCCAAGTTTGGCGTGTTCGTCACACTGGAACCCGGAGTGGACGGCCTTATCCACATCTCAAAGCTTGGCGCAGGCAGAAGAATCAACCATCCGCGTGAAGTGATAACAGAAGGCCAGACGGTAGAAGTACGGATTGAAAGCGTGGATGTTGAGAATAAACGCATCTCACTGGTTATATTGTCAGCCGACTCGGAGGATGATGAGGAGCGCAGCGATAAAGAAGAGTCAGCCGGCTATGTAAAAAAGAGCGCAAAAAAATCATCCGGCTCAATGGGAACCCTGGGAGATCTCCTGAAATCAAAACTTAAAAGTAAAGAAAAAATCTTGCCATAACTCCAAAAATACCGTACTCTTTTGGAGTTATGTTCATGTATCGGAAAAACAAAGTTTCTGTCCATTTGTTAGAAATCAATTTGTAATATATGGTTCGTAGCTTTTAGCTGTTTAGCT
>JAIWHJ010000423.1:0-2699 GCA_048629695.1 Promethearchaeota archaeon | reverse complement strand
CGATGGAGCCTCTAACCGCGGCATTCAGGAAATTCGCGAATTAAAAGTGAATATCCGTTTTCTGCCCACCAAAGAACGGTTCAAAATAATAATCATTGATGAAGTCCACATGCTGACAACAGAGGCATTTAACGCTCTGTTAAAGACCCTTGAGGAACCGCCTGAACATGTTTATTTCATGTTTGCAACCACGGAACTTCATAAGGTTCCGATCACGATCCTTTCCAGATGTCAGCGTTATGAGCTGAAACGAATCCTTTTTTCCGAACTGTTTAGCTTTTTCAAAAAGATCTCGGGACAGGAAAATGTAACGATTTCAGACAAAGCCCTTAAAATGATTGCCCGGGAAGCGGCCGGCAGCATAAGAGACGGGCTGAGCCTCCTGGACCAGGTTTTTTCATTCAGTGACAATGATGTGACGGACAATGATGTCTCACAGGTCTTGGGACTGGTCGATTGCCAGGTAATCGAGGATCTTGCAGGAGCGCTCCTGGCAGGCGATCTTGAAAAAAGCCTTAAGATTCTGGGCAGGAGTTACTCATCCGGAATTGACATAAAGAGGTTCACAAACGATCTGCTGACCCGTTTCAGGGCCATTCTCATATGCAGGACCAGCGGCAGGCCCGAAGATATCCTGGCGGACATGACTGATCAGGAACTCGCTGACATAAAAAAATCGGCGCAGTCTCACAGTCCTCTGACCCTGTATCATTATTATCATTCCATCCTGAAAGGCATGGAGGAAATGCGGTATTCATCTCATCCGCGGCTTGTGCTTGAAATGACCTTTATAAAGGCCGTTCAGGCAGGAGATGTTGTGCCGGTTTCCTCCATAATCGAACGGCTCGATGGACTTTTAAAGGGCCTTGACCGCGAAACGCCTGAACCTGCAGGCCCTCGGGTTCCTGTTGCTGAGCCGATTGTACCCGAAAAAAATGTTAATTTAGACTCGGTGGATATTGCGCCTGAAAAGAGGATGGCTACTCCTTCCAGTACCATGGAAGAAGCTGAAATTAAAGAACCTGAAAAGCCTTTAACTTCTGAAGTCAAAATCGCGTCCGAAGTCAAGCCCTGTAAAAAGAACATACAGGGCCACTGGGCGGATTTTATTGTATATGTGAAGGACCGGAAGCATTGGATGGGAGTGGTGCTTGATCTCTGTTCAAATGCCGGGGAGAAAGGGTCGGAACTGATACTCAAGTATGACGACCTGTCAGACTGCCAGGTGTTAAAAGAACAGGAAAATCTCAAATTGCTCACGGAATTTGCCCAGGATTTTTTTCAGAAAGAGTTCATTGTCAGGGTCTGCGCTCATGGGACCTGTACGGGCATATCAAATGAGAAAAATGGAGACAGCCCCCAGAAGGCCCGAAAGACGCTTCAAGATGATCCTCTGGTCCAAATGACCGCCGACATTTTCAACGGCCGGATATCAGACATCCGAACCGGCCCGAGAAGCAGGTGAATGACGAATGACAACAATGAGTTGTAGGTTAATAGAAGGAGGTATAACCTGATGGATATGGAACAGATAATGAAACAGGCTCAGCAGCTCCAGCAGCGGCTTGGCCAGGCACAGGAAGATCTGGGGAAAAGAAGCGTCTCCTCAACAGTGGGCGGTGGTATGGTGGAGGCTACTGTGAACGGCCGGCATCAGCTCCTGTCCATTGTAATTGATAAGGAAGTGATTAATCCTGATGATCCGGAAATGCTCCAGGATTTAGTTGTTGCCGCGGTAAACGATGCAATGAAAATTGCCCAGGAAATGGTTCAGAAGGAGATGTCCGGCCTGACCGGAGGAATTAACATACCAGGGCTGTCATCTTAAGAGTCTAAAGTTGTAACTTCTCAATAAGTCCGGGTAAATCATGTCTTGCGAGTATTCTCTGGATCGGAGTCTTACCATGATTTTTTGAAAATTTACAATACATGAGCTGAACTTACTGATTTCATTGGTTTTATCCTGACTTCTGAATTCTATTCATATAAGGTGCCATGTAAATGGATGTTGTTCCTGCAGCGCTGGCCAAGTTGATTTCAGATTTTAGCCGTTTGCCTGGAATAGGTAAAAAGACCGCCACAAGACTTGCCCTGTATATTTTGAGAAGGCCTGAAGCAGAGGCACAGGCCCTGGCCGGGGATCTTGCCGAACTTCACAGCTCAATCCGGCTTTGTTCCAACTGCTGCGCCTTTTCAGAAACAGATCCGTGTGTCATCTGCAGTGATCCGAAACGGGACCCGAGTATAATCTGCGTTGTAGAGGGGCCGGGGGACCTGATGGCCATTGAAAAGACCAATTCATTTAAAGGCCGGTACCACATCCTTCACGGCGTCCTGTCTCCCATTGACGGCATCGGCCCGGATGAGATAAAGGTAGATGCCTTGATTAAAAGAATAAGGGCCAAAGGCGTTAGCGAAATACTTATTGCGACAAGCTCCACCGTTCCGGGCGAAGCCACTGCCTCCTTTTTGATCAGCCGGCTGAAAAATGAACCGATCCGAGTGACCCGGCTGGCCTGCGGCATTCCCATGGGAATGGATATAAAATACGCCGACGAATTCACCCTTGCAAGGGCCATTGATGCCCGGGAAGATACTTAAAGATGCCGATCTTAACGGATTGGGGGAGGAAAAAAGTATTCCTGGGGCTCGGCAAAAAATAAATTGTACTTCTTGGCATCTTCATTATGTGAAACGGA
>JAIWHJ010000422.1:0-2702 GCA_048629695.1 Promethearchaeota archaeon | reverse complement strand
ACAAAGTTTCGCTGATTCGCACAGGATGAACCATCGTCATTCCGGCTAACTACATGCCGGAATGATGAAGAAATTAATTGTTCTGTGTCTTTGCCCATAGGGCATTATGTTCAACGCTTAATATTGGCATTTCGATGCTCGCAACATCGACAAGTCGTCCAGACTATAGATGTTCTGCGACAAGCTACGTATACTCTGCGATATGATTAAATTTGAAGGTGGCAGGTAATTTTCCAAGATTACTTGCCAACAATTTCAGAGCTTCGATTTGCCAATCTTAACCACTCATGTGTCTGCTCTGATTTCGCCCTCCTGCTGTTCATGTCCGATTTCAAAAGTCAACATATCTATATTGGAAGTTGACTGAGGTAAAAGTCAAGGTGATAAGAATTTGCTTTTTCTGCGATTGGCCCAGAGGAGGAAAAGCAAATTCTTATCACTTAGATGATTGACTTCCTGTGTGTCTCGTGTTACATTGTCTTACTATGAACACTCTGACTATAAGACTACCAGACGAATTGAGAGCTGATCTGCAACAGATCAGCCATGCCGAGAACAAGCCCGTGAGCGACGTTGTCCGCGAATCGTTGCGGCGCTATATCGCGGTTGCCAAGTTCCGCTCACTGCGACGGCGTGTTCTTCCGTTCGCCGAAGCCCAGGGGTTGGTCACGGACGAGGACGTTTTCGAGGCCCTTTCATGAGGGTTGTTCTGGACGCGAATGTCATCATCGCGGCCTTTGCTGCTCGGGGATTGTGCGAGTCTGTTCTTGAGGTCTGTCTGAGCGACCACGAGCTCGTCGTCAGTGATCATCTTCTGGGAGAGGTCCACAGGCATCTGGTCGGCAAGATCCGGCTTCCGGTTGCAGTGGCTGGAGACATCGTGGCGCTACTGCGGGCGCAAGGGACGCTCATTGCTCCTGCCAATGTGAGTGAGGATGCCTGCCGGGACCGGAACGATCTGCCGGTTTTGGGGCTTGCCAAAGCAGCTGCGGCAGACTGCATCGTTACGGGGGACAAAGACCTGTTGGTGCTGGAGCAGTTTGGCGATGTGCCGATCTATTCTCCCCGCGCCTTTGCCGACAGGCTCCGATAGCAGCGGGACACCCAACCAGAGGATGCACGTTGACGCAAGTATCGCTGCCTCGCTACTGCGCAAGTAATCCCGTTATGCTTCCTTTATTACAGTTGCCATAGAGCCAAAATGGCGGAAAGTGTCCCGCTTTAAGTTGGTAGCCTTTTTCAGTAAGCAATCTTAAATACATGCTGCAGTGGTATCTCTTTTATTCTCAGCAGTTGCCAATTGGCTGATTTTGAAAAAAGCCTGCCGTTTATTAACCAAATCACCCGGATTCCCCGGGACCATAACATCGTTCAATGCTGATTTTCCGAAAATTCGGAAAAAACATCTCTCATTCTCCAAATATCAATTTCACACTCAATTTTCATTTTGACATTGATCTGACTGTCGTATTAGAACAATTCCAGCCTAGCTGAAAGGGGGCGGAGCTAAATTTGTATCCCTTTCGTCGAATTGTTAAAAAGCAATTTCCTGTCACCTTATGGTCTTAGCCTGACGGCTATGCCCTGAACCCTGAACCTCTGAACCCTGACACATGGAACCAAAACATATTCGCATCCGGGGCGCCCGGATGCATAATCTTAAAAATATAAATGTGGATCTGCCCAGGAATCAGTTAGTGGTTTTTACGGGATTAAGCGGGTCAGGCAAATCGAGTCTTGCATTTGACACGCTCTATGCAGAGGGCCAGAGGCGTTACGTGGAATCACTTTCTACATATGCGCGCCAGTTTCTCGGCCAGATGGACAAACCTGATATTGATTCGCTTGAAGGCCTTTCTCCTGCTGTTTCAATTGAGCAGAGGACAACGAGCAGGAATCCAAGGTCTACGGTCGGTACGATTACGGAGATCTATGATCACCTGCGGCTCCTGTTTGCGCGTGTGGGGCATCCATATTGCCCGGATTGCGGTTGTGAAATCCGGCCCCAGAGTATTCAGGATATGGTGGCAAGTCTCTTGTCTGAAAAAAAAGGCACAAAAATTATCATCCTGGCCCCATTGGTTGATGCCCGGAAGGGCCGGCATCTGGATCTGTTCCAGCGCCTCCGTAAAGAGGGTTTTGTGCGCGTCAGGGTAGATAATGAGATCGTAAATCTTGATCAGGAGATCGATCTTGAGAAAAACAAACGCCATACTATTGAAGCGGTTGTTGACCGGCTGGTGATAAAATCTTCGGTTAAAAGGCGGTTGGCTGAATCAACGGCAACGGCTGTGAACCTGTCGGAAGGATTTCTCATGGTTAATTTTCCTGAAACCAACAAGGATCTTCTTTTCAGTGAGCGGTCTGCCTGCATTCAGTGTGGTCAGAGCCTGCCGGATCTTTCTCCACGCCTTTTTTCTTTTAACAATCCCAAAGGGGCCTGCACGGAATGCGGGGGACTTGGCGTAAAACATTTTTTTGATCCGCAACTAGTGATCCCCGACCCGGAATTGAGCATTATGCAAGGGGCCGTCGCGCCATGGAGCAACAGGTCTGTTCATACATATTCCGGCCGGATACTGAGCGGTCTTGCAGCCCATTACGGGTTTGACCTTGACATGAGGTTTTGTGATCTTCCTGAGAAGGCTTGTTCCGTGATTTTAAACGGCACTGGAAACGAGGAGGTTGTTTTTCACTATGAG
>JAIWHJ010000421.1:0-2710 GCA_048629695.1 Promethearchaeota archaeon | reverse complement strand
ACTGATCCAGCTTAAGAATTCCATTCGCCTTCTCTTAACAAAACACTATGTAAGCCGGTGGAACAAGAATCTTGAGATCTTCATCACTCCCCAGAAGGAACAACGCATCATCCAGCAGATGATTGAACAATGATGTTGTGAATGATGAGTGATGAATGATGAATGATGAATGATGAGTGGTGAGTGGTTAGTGGTGAGTGAAGGATGGCTGAAAACAAATTGATTATGACCGTTGGCGCCGACTGCCGCCTGGAAGGCGCTTCGTCTTCCCTGATTAATGCCCTGAAACAACAGCTTACCATTGACAACCCAAAATACAGGGATGCAAAAAAATATGGCCGCTGGATCGGAAAAGAGCTTAAATCAAAGCTATATTTTTTTGAGGAATCAAATTCCGGGATACGTTTTCCAAGGGGATTTGCAAACAACGCGGTCAGGCTCATAAGAAAAAAGACTGCCGGGGCGGATCCGGTCATTGTTGATGAACGTCGGACGCTTTCCGAAGTTGATCTTAAATTTCACGGTAAGCTTAGACCATATCAGGTCGAGGCTCTTAACGACACGATAAAACGTGACTTCGGGGTAATCGAATCAGGGACCGGGTCGGGAAAAACCGTAATCGCCCTTGCCGTTGCAGCGGAAAGAAAACAGCCGACTCTCGTCCTTGTACACACAAAGGAGCTGATGTACCAATGGAAAGAAAAAATCAAGACATTCCTGAATATTGAGGCGGGCCTGATTGGTGATGGTCACTACGAAATCAGCCCTGTGGCCGTTGCCATAATTAATAGTGCAAGAAACAGGCTTTCCGAACTTCCTGAACTCTTCGGCCATATCTGTGTTGATGAATGTCACAGGGTTCCGGCCTCCATGTTCACCGACGTTGTAAAGGCGTTTAGCTGCAGGTTCATGCTGGGGTTGTCAGCCACTGCTTACAGGAGGGACGGGCTGACCCGGCTGATTCACTTCTACCTGGGAGACCTGTGTCACAGAATTGACTCTGAAAAACTCCATTCAGTGGGCGCGGTCTTAAAACCCGAGTTCATTCAACACGAAACCGGATTCAAATACACCTACCGGGATGATTACCAGGCAATGCTCTCCGCACTGACCCTGGATGAGGCAAGAAACCGGCAGATTGTTGATGACGTGATCCGGGAAACATGCAGGAATTCCGGCACCATACTGGTTGTGAGTGATCGCGTGGCCCACTGCGAGACCCTGACATCTCTTCTGGATAAAAAGGGGATAAGTGTCGCGTTGCTGACAGGAAGGCTTGCCAGTCAGATTAGATTAAAAATCGTGGAATCGACCAGGAACGGCGAAATCAAGGTTCTTGTTTCATCACTTCAGCTAATAGGCGAAGGGTTTGACTGTTCCGGTCTGACCACTCTTTTCATCACTACACCGATCAAATTCACAGGGCGTCTTCTTCAGGTGGTCGGCCGGATTCTGCGCCCGGCTGAAGGGAAACGGGCAAAGGTACATGATTACCTCGACCCGGTAGGGGTACTGAAGGCCTCGGCAAAGGCCAGAATGCAAATATACCTCACATAATGACCCTATTTCTTCCTGCCTCCTTTGCCTCGTAAAGCTTTTCGTCCGCTATGTTGATCAATTCGTCAATCTCCTGCTCAACCTCGGATTCCTTCATCCCGTGTATCCTGCCCTGGGCCATGCCGATGCTTATGGTGATCCCGGCCTCATTGTCACTCGCATGTTCAATACTTGAGCGGATCTTTTCACCCACTTCGTACATGGATTCAGACTCAACGGAAAAGAGAAAGACAAAAAATTCCTCTCCACCGTATCTTCCCAGGATGTCGGATGTCCTGAGAATTGATTTTATCGTTCTCGTGACAAATTTCAGTACATCGTCACCATACCGATGACCATATGTGTCATTGACCTTCTTGAAATGGTCAATGTCTATCATCATGATTCCTATATTACTATCATTCCGCTGGGCCAGACAGGAAAACGGTATGATTGCATTAAAGATACCGCGCCTGTTTAAAATACCGGTAAGCGAATCATAATTGCTCTGGACCGCCATTTTCAGATTTTCTTTCCACAAGCTGTGAAGCGTCTCCCCAAGGAGTTCCAGTTCCATGGTTACCAGATCATGCTTGAGCAGACCATCAAAGAGAGTATTGATCTTGGGGTTATAATTTACTTGCGGCGTGGTCCCGTTAAAAACCGGCTTCAAATACTGAAACAGGGTCTCAATCGCCGGATGTATCAAATAAAACTCCAGTTTAAAGGCCATAAGAAAGGCCTTCTCGACTTTTTTTGTTTTCCCGGCAAGCTCCAGGAGTTCCACTGTTTTTGTATGAATAGTTGTGAGTTCTTCAAAGGCATCGTCCGGCCTTTCGAGAACCTGGGAAAGTCCGCCGTCCTCTGCGTAGGACAGGAGTTTTGCCCAATAGGAAAGATGAAGGAGGGCATCTTTATGAAATTTTCGCCAGAACCCTGTCAGATCCTCATCCTGAGCATTTTGGGATAATTTTTTATATATCTTTGAGGCATTTTCATCTATTGCCTGACACAGCCTGATAATTTTCGTCATTGTATCATCAACCATTGAAAATCCTCCGCATAATAAGGCATAGGGCTCGGCAAAAAATAAAATGCTATTCTGTTATATTTGTTGGAAGTGGGACTTTAGTCCAACACAGCCACTGCATCCCTCAAAAGGCGGGACTAAAGT
>JAIWHJ010000420.1:0-2715 GCA_048629695.1 Promethearchaeota archaeon | reverse complement strand
GCCTTTTCAGACTTACCGTAAACAGATTTAACAAGTTTTTCAGCCTTAATATAACTGCATTCCCGGTCATGGGTTTCAATCACCTTTAATATCTCATCTCCCGGGCTGATAATATCGGAGCGGACAATTGTGTTTATACCGATTGCAGCAATCAAATCAGAAGTGTCCCAACATTTTTGAAGCCGGCATTCCAATGGGCGGCCGGCATAAATGGAACATGAATTATTGCCGGGATCAAGAAACGGACATGACCAGTCCCCTCCTTTCCCGGCGATTTTAACCAGTTCGGTTGTCAGCGGTTCAAGCCTGCCTGTCACAGGGGTGTGGGCAAACTCTCCTTTCCGAATAGTAATCAAATGCTGATATCCGAAATGGCCGGCAAGAAGCAGTTCCTTGTCTTCCCGGTGCAGAGCAGGACCGCCTTCTTTACAGCAGGCCCCGCATCTAACGCATTGCTTGAGACTTAAAGGGTCTAAATTATCCATCTATTATAATACTCAAGTTGTCAGCTTCAAGATTTATTTGAGCAGATGTGCGTACTGGAGGAAGTGATCAGGGTGACCAAACAGATAGGACTACTCTAGTCGGTCACCCTGATCGCGTGCAGGTAGCGAGCATGCTTTTTTAAACATCATGTCTGCAATTTGTCGAGAGTCTCTCGCTGGTTAGCCAGCGATTTGGCAATTTCAGCCTTATTATTTTCTGAAATGTGTTTCTCCAGTTCAGCATGAGTGAGTTTCACATCCTGAAATTTGGCCCGAAGTGATCCCACAGTCGTATTTATGGAATCGGACAGGTCTTGCATAATATCCTTGGAACGTAGCTTGATTTGCTTAGTAAGGTCGCCTTGCTCAACAGCCTTCAGGTCTTTTTCAATCCTGAAAATAGGCCCTGCGATTTTTTGTGGAAGAAAAATGACAATGGCCAGTCCACTCAAAAAACTCACCAGGGAACCAACTCCTATCACAGGCAGCAACAGGTCGCTGACACGCCGAATCTCAACATGGGCCTGGTAAAAACTATCCCCTACTTCCCGACTGGCATAAAAGTACAAAATAAGCGCCGCTATTATGGAACTTATCATAATGGTCCCCAGAATCCGAACCAACAGCCAGATCTGAAAATCCCTTTTTACCTTTAAATTGAGTTTTTTTCTTTTATAGATCATTTTTCTGTTTTCCTCCCAAGCCATCATAGCCGGAATGTAGGGGGTTGGTTTAATTTCGGCCATCTCGGAACATGAGATATGAGTGTTGAGTATTGAGAATAAAGATACGACCTGGTTTTCCTCATCACCCGAAATCCTTGTGACATCCTATGCAAAGCGCTTTGGACGTTGGTTTGATCAGCATAAAATCATAATTAGACGCGTGTGTTCCGTGACAGGACATGCACGTAATTCGTCCGTCCGAAAGAGTTGTATACTCAGGCGGGATCGTCATATCGGGCTTTGGGTAGACATTAACCGGGTGAGACCTTCCTTTTTTTACTTCCGGATGACATGTGTAACAGTTGATGATAAGCAAATCCAATTCATTCTTCAACCAGTAATGATTAATAAATTTTTTACTCTCCTTCTTGACGCGGGACTTTCCCTTTCTTGCGGCAGCAATCGGTTCAACTCCAACAGAGACGAACACCGGCTGATTTGCGGTAAATTTCGCCAGGTAATCTCCGTTCTTAAAGAAGAACTCTCCCTTGAGTTCCACCTTTTCCCTCGCAGACCGCTGCTTTTCACCAGCCGCATTAGAAGCGGAAAATAATTTAGACGTTGAAAATGTAATAATATCGGACTCGGATTTATTACCGAACATATCTTGGGAAATGACCTTAAACTGGTATTTTTTCCTGGCTTTGAGACCTGCCAGCTCAATCACATGTTCTGAAACAAGATTTAAATCAACCGGAGACGATTTGTTTAACGACTTGATACCATACACAACCTTGGAATTTGCAATCTCATCTGTTTTCCAGGCTATTTTTGCTGAAAAGAACAACTTTCGTTCCACCTGAAGAACCTTTACTTCGGAAATTTCCGGCGGCGCCTGTTCAACCTTCATCTCCTTCAAGTCCTCTTTGGGAGGCAGATTTATTTTCTTCATGCACAGAACTTCGATACCATCTCTTGCCTTCACGTACAGTGTGTCGGCTACCTCCTTTGCAGAAAGGGGAATCCAATGAGTTTTGGAAAGCGACTGACTTGTACTTATCCATTTCAATTTTGTCGATTCTAAAAAAGTACGGTCTGTCCCTTCGGAATCCGAGGGCGTTTCAACGGTTGAATCAGACACGTGGCATTCGGCACACTTTTTCTGCACAAAAGGAAGATGTACAGCCAACATGTCAAAATTTTCTTTAACATCATCCTCGTGACAACTATAACACTGGCTGGAACTCGGCGCTTCAGAGGAAGCAAAATCGGCATTCAACACAAAAACGGCTGAAATCGCAACTGTCGCCAGGAATAAAAAATATTTTTCTAAACCTTTTGTTCCGCCCTTGGTATCCATGAAATGCCCCCATAATAGAACAGGTCGTAAATAAATTGTGAGAGTGATGGAATGACATCATAATTTGAAAGTAAGGGCTCGGCAAAAAATAAAATGCTATTCTGTTATATTTGTCGGAAGTTGGACTTTAGTCCAACACAGCCACTGCATCCCTCAAAAGGCGGGACTAACCCAGATAAACTGGAATTTTTTAAAGGTCCTGGAT
>JAIWHJ010000419.1:0-2719 GCA_048629695.1 Promethearchaeota archaeon | reverse complement strand
TGGATTCTGGCGCCGGGCAGGTGATTAAAGGTAAGAAAAAGATCGGCAAGGGCAATGTCCCGGTGCCGGTCATCAAAGGGGTCATAGGTCACCAGATTCGGGGCCGTTTCAAAGACCATGAAATAATTAATTTTATCGGTGACCGGATTATTCAGCCTGCCGAAGAAACGACCGCGCACCCCGGCCCGCAGGCGGCGAAATTGCAGTCTTTTCTGTTCAGTGTACCAGGGGGCAATCGTGTTTTTTACCACATATTTGCCATTGTTGGGGGTGCCTCCTCCGCGCAAACTCTCCAGTCTGTCACCAAAATCATAGGTGTAGAGAGGCTGGATGACGCCCCAGAGTTTGTATGTCTGTTCCGGCGGTTCGGTGCCGATCAGGGTCAACCAGTTGGCCCCCTGCGCCGGAGTTTTAAAATTTATAAGCGCCAGGGTCAGAAAGAATAAAAAAATGAATGTATTTTTACGGTAAAAAATAGGGATGGTTCTCCATTATGCGGTGTCTAAAAGAATTGTCTGTGTGTGTCGAGCGAGCATAGCGAGCGGGTGGCGATTTTTATACTCAGGGGTGACGAAATGCCCCGAGTTTAGGTTCAGGTTTAGATAATATGTTCGTTACCTCTTTTTCCAAGTATCGAGTTTTTTAAATGCCTCCTCTGCTGCCTTCAGAAGGACTGCCAACTTAACCGGCTTGTTGAAACAAACGTCGAATCCAGCATCACGATAATCAGAGAATTCAAAAAGGGGGCTGTACCCTGTCACCGCATGGATAATGGCCATAGGTAAATCTTTACGAATCTGCTTACACAGTTCGGCACCATTCATGCCAGGAAGGTCCAAATCCAGGAACATGACTTGAATCTTATCATCTTTCAAAATCTCAAGAGCCTCTTCTGCGCTTTCTGCCAGCCTGACTACGTAACCGGCTTTGCTAAAAGCCTGTTCAAATATATCCCGAATCTTTTCTTCATCATCTACAACAAGAACCTTTTTCTCGCTCATACATTTAATACCCTTAATCAAGTTCACTTTGATTATTCAGATCTATTCGATAGCCCTGTCTATATCTATAATTTTACCTTTGAGATAGTCTTTGGTTTCATATCTTTTGACACGCATGAGTTTCTTCGTTATTTCCCCCACTCTATCGATCTGTCCTTTAATCCCTTTTATTTGTTTATAGGACTGATCTCCTTCTTCCAAATCCATCATCAACAATTCGCAATATCCGTATATACTCTGCAGCGGTTGGTTCAATTCATGGCACACGGCTGCGGCCATTTCAATAATCGCTTGCAGTTTCTCCGTTTCCACTCGTACCGCTTCATTTTCCCATTTTTTTCTAAAAAACGCAATTATTATACCGGATGCTCCCCCAAATATAAAGGGAATCACATAACCTTTAATCATAAATGGATTTGCACCAATAATTATTTTTTGGAGTGCAGAAAAGGAAATTAAAATAAGGGCGCCAATCACGAATGGCAATATTTTTGTAACAAGAAACGGCTTCATACCCATTATTTGGCCCTCCTCAAGCCAACGAAATAAGAGTTTTTGCGGCCTACGTTTCTCTATTTAACCAGAGACCTGCTAAATGAAGTGTTTGCTCCTGCTCTGAGATCTTTCCATACTGTTTTCGAATGCGGGCCAAAGCAAGCTGTTGAACTGCTTTATTGAGTTCAGTGACCCGCTGCATCTTTTCTATTTGCCAGTCCTTCTACAACTGCTAATGACCATTGCCGGGTCATTTTAATTGAAAAGTAACAAAATTCAAGGACACCAGACAATTTGCTGAACTGTTACGCATGGTTAGAGTATCCAGGTAAACTGGAGGGCCATTCTGTTTTTGACGGATTTCACCACGGTTTGGACATTGTGATCATCGGTGTTCGGAGCCTCGGCGTCACGGAAGGTGTAATTCGCGGTCATCCTGATTCCCGGGGTAAAGTGATAAGTAATGCCCAGGGTGGTTTCCGTTATTTTTCTGGCGTCGGCCCTGATCCAGTATTCATTGTCGGTTTTATAGAGCATGTCGTTGCAATGATAGCGGACATCAAACTGCCATTTTTTCAAATAAAAGCCGTAATCCAGGGTCAGACCTCGGGATTTATTGCCCTTCTGGGCGGCATATTGCAAGAGCCCGCCTTTGACATTGCCGGCTGGGGAGGTAAAAATCATTCCGTCGGCATAGAGAAGTTCTACGGTGAAGCGCTGTCTGTAATCAAGGCCAAAGAATTTTCCCAGGGCCTTGCAGCCCAGGCCCCAGCGAATCCGGTCATATTCCTTTTCCTCCGGGTCAGTGTCAAAACGCCGTTCGCCGCTTTGATACCAGCCAAAAAATTTAATGCCGTGTTTTTTCGGCCCCTTGCCGCCAGGCAGATAATATTCCAGTGAACTGTAGAGATAGAGTTCCCGGTTATGATCATGGTCATGGCTTTCATAGATCGCCTCGCCCCGACCGACTTTAACGGCGTAAGACCAGTCCCATGCAGGCTGAAACCGGAAGCTGTCAAAGATCTGAACGCCTCAGTCCCGGGCTACGCTGAAACCATAGGCTGTGTTGACCGGAGTTCCGATATTGTGGTTCTGACCGCCGTAGCTTCTTCTTCTGGTGCTGCCGCTGCTGAAACGTTCCAAATAGACGCGACCGGTAAAATCGGTGAGCTGGATGTAGTCATTGCTGAAGGCCAGGGGCTGCAATGTCTCCTCCGGCCCCG
>JAIWHJ010000418.1:0-2724 GCA_048629695.1 Promethearchaeota archaeon | reverse complement strand
GATGAATATACAGAAGACCATATCCCAGGAGCCGTCAATATTCCTGATATGTTTTTTGAATTATCGATGACCACCGAAGAAGGCCTGCGTGAGATGACTGAAAAGTTCACACGCCTGTTTTCAGAAGCCGGTATATCGTTGGATAAAAAAGTCATTATTTATGAAGATAATTTAAGCACCCGTTATGGCGGATCATGTCGCGGTTATTTTCAGTTGAGTTACCTGGGTCATCAGGATGTTGGCATTCTTGACGGCGGCCTTTTCGCCTGGCGCCAGGAAAAACTGCCAACCAATGATGAAAACGTGTCACCGGTAGCAACCATCTTCACTCCAGCAATCAATCACTCGATTATGGTTACCAAAGATATGATGGTGGTTCACTTGAAAGTTCCGACATCAAATTACTGGACAATCGTGACAAAGTGGAATGGATCGGTGAAAGCTCATCACCCTACGGTGTCGACTTTGCGCCACGCAAGGGACGTATCCCCGGCGCAAAATGGATTGAGTGGTATGACTTCATGGAAAATGATGCCAGCGGTTACGTTTCACATTTTAAATCACCGGAAGCCATCCGGGAAATATGTGCCGACATGGGACTACATCCAGAAGATGACATCATCATTTACTGCTTCAAAGGTGCACGTGCTGCAAATACCTATGTTGCATTAAAAATGGCCGGCTTCAAACATATCCGTAATTACTATGGATCATGGAATGAATGGTCACGCGATATGTCATTGCCAATAGATGACACGGTGCTTGCAGCCTGAGCAATGTGACTTAACAACCATTAACGTCCCGATTAAAGGGACTGAAAAACAATTACGGAGGATTTAACAATGGATAACAGAAAAAACAACAATCCCTACGAAAACCCTCTGTCCATATACGAAATCCATCCGGGGTCATGGCGTCGAGATCCGGAAGACCCCTCCAGATTTCTCACATTTGAAGAACTGGGTGATCACCTTATTCCCTATCTCAAAAAAATGAGTTTTACCCATGTCGAACTCATGCCTGTCATGGAGCACCCGCTCGATGAATCCTGGGGATACCAGGTAACCGGATATTTCGCGGTGACCAGCAGATTTGGAACACCACAGGATTTCATGCGTTTCGTGGATCGCTGTCATCAGAACAATATCGGCGTAATTCTGGACTGGGTCCCCTCACATTTTCCCACTGACGGACACAGCCTCGGCCGGTTCGACGGCACTGCCCTGTATGAGCATGACAATCCAATGGAAGGCGAACATCCTGAATGGGAAACCCTGATATTTAATTTCGGCCGCAAGGAAGTCAGCAACTTTTTGATTTCGAACGCCCTGTTCTGGTTGGATAAGTTCCATATTGACGGGCTCAGGTGGGACGCAGTGGCTTCTATGTTATATAGGGACTATGCGCGCGAAGACGGCAAATGGGTGCCGAACCGTCAAGGAGGAAATGAAAATCTTGAGGCCATTGAATTTATTAAGCATTTGAACAGCGTAGCATACGACCGTTTCCCGGATATCATGATGATAGCAGAGGAGTCCACAAGCTTTTTCGGCGTTTCCAAGCCGGCCGATGCCGGGGGCCTTGGTTTTGGATTCAAGTGGAACATGGGTTGGATGAACGACATGCTGCGCTACTTCACAAAAGACCCGATTTACAGAAAGCATCATCACAATGCCCTCACATTTTCACTGCTTTATGCGTTCTCTGAAAATTTCATCCTTCCCCTGTCGCATGACGAGGTAGTCCACGGCAAAAACTCGCTGCTTTCCAAAATGCCGGGTGACAGGTGGCAGCAGTTTGCCAATCTCAGGCTTTTGTTTTTTCTCCAATTTACACATCCCGGCAAAAAGCTCCTTTTCATGGGCGGAGAATTCGGCCAGATCTCGGAATGGTACTGCAAGGTGAGCATTGACTGGCATCTGGTGGAAGAGGAGGGGAAACACCAGCAGATGCAGCAGTATGTAAAACACCTGAACAAACTGTATCTGATAAATCCGGCGTTATGGGAAGTCGACTTCTCTGATAAGGGTTTTAAATGGATAGACTTCAAGGATGTTGACAACAGCATCATCGTATTCGCCCGATTTGCCAAGAACCCTGAAGATCACCTTGTTTGTCTATTGAATTTTACACCTCAAGTATTACATGCCTATAAAATGGGTGTCCCGTCAAACGTCAAATACAGGGAAATTTTTTCATCCGACGCCGCAAAATTCGGCGGTAGCGGGGTGGGAAACACACATGTCAAGGAACCCGTTAAGGAAGCCTTAGGGGAGGCCTTGTATCACGTCCTGGTATCGGTCCCTCCGCTTGGCGGAATCATCTTGCAACCTGTGCCTGAAGAAGGGTGAAGGGGGGCAATGATGAATGATGAAGGTTCAATGAACTTTCAGATTAAAAATTGTAAGAATCTATAAACAATGGAGAAGAGCATGACGTCAGCCGCAGATGTTCAACCATCAGGGGAAAAAATGAGAAAAACAATTAGCTGGATAAGTGAGATCGTGCAGGCCAATCCGGAAAAAAGCCGGCAGGATATCATAAAGGAGGCTGAGATCAGATTTGATTTATCTCCAAAAGAATGCAGTTTCCTGGACCAAAATTTCAGCGATGTAATTAAAAAAGAAGAATAGAGGCTCGACAAAAAATAAAATGCTGTTCTGTTATATTTGTCGGAAGTTGGGCTTTAGTCCAACACAGCCACTGCACCCCTCAAAAGGCGGG
>JAIWHJ010000417.1:0-2727 GCA_048629695.1 Promethearchaeota archaeon | reverse complement strand
ACTTTGATCATTTTTTTCATCGTGTTATTTCCTCAAGTCTAAGCTTTCGATTTTCGTCAAATTGTGGAGTCGTCGAATCGTTAAATCGGGTATTAGTTGAATGGTTGATTCGTTGAATAGTTGATTCGTTAAATAGTTGATTGGTTGGTTGAATTGACTAATTCACCATTCGACTAAATCTCGGTTTCTTTCCTCTTTTTCAGGTATTTGATATAGCCGTTTAGAATTCGTATTGTTGTTTTTGTCTCGTCTATTAAACTTTCGGCTTTCTTGTCATCAATATAGCCACATTCCTCTGCGGCATCTAAATGGTCTATCAACTCATAAAGTGATCCTCTCGATTGCCTGCAAAACTGAATATTTTCCTGGTAATGGTAACGGCCATAACCTTCAGCTATGCAAGCACTCGAAGATCTTGATGACCTTATCATTTGATCAGACAATCTGAATTTTTCTTCATTGGGGAAAGTCCGGCACAGTTTCCACACTTGTACCCTTATGTTTTTACACCGCTGCCATACTTCCAAATCCCTAAAGTCATCGAATCGTTTTCTTCCACCCATTACACCATTTCCCTATTTAACCAATCCCCTACTTAACCATTCAACCAATTATCCATTCAACTACTTAACCAATCCCCTATTTAACCAAATCTCTTATGCCACAGATTCAGCATCATCACAGTCCACAACTCAGTGGACCGGTTTCGAATGCCCCTCTGGTGCTCGTTCCATATTTTTTCCAGAAAACTTTTCCTTAGATAGAGCCGACTGGCATCACCATCCAGCACCAATTTTCGACCGTAATCATTTAAATCCTTTCGCAGCCACTCTGAAATCGGCACACCAAACCCCATCTTTTTACGGTAGAGTATGTCATCAGGAAGATATTTCTTGAGTGCCTTTTTAAAGATATGTTTTCCATCGGTACCTACCAGTTTTAGTTCAGACGGAATGCGTGCCACATATTCCATAAACACATGATCCAGAATCGGGCACCGGACTTCCAAGGATACCGCCATGCTGGCCCTGTCCACTTTAGTCAAAATATCCTCACACAGATACGTTTTGATATCCAAATACTGAATCTTTGACAAATGATCATTAGCCGGTGCGTTCTGATATATCTTATAAAAAAGATCCCGGGTATCATACCCCTGAAGCGCCTTATTCACATCACCATTGAGTAGTGAATGTTTTTGGTCATTATACAACGCGCTAACTGAAAAAAAGTAGGCATCAACCGGGCTCCTCGCCACGTTGGAAATAAAGGCCTTTCCGCGAAAAATCTGGGGCAAATAGTCCGCTTTGGGGTAAAGTCTGCCGATTGTTCCAAAAACCGGTTTGCGAAGCCGTTCCGGAATCATGTTGCGGATAAAATTCTCCCGCATGTCAAAATAATACCGTCTGTAACCGGCAAAATTTTCATCACCTCCATCCCCGGAAAGGGAAACTGTAACGTTCTCACGAGCCATTTTTGACACGTAATACGTGGGAACGGCCGAAGAATCGGCAAAAGGCTCGTCATAGTGCCAGGCAAGCTTTTCGATTACGGGGATGGCATCCGGTGTTACATGAAATTCATGGTGATCGGTCTGAAACAGCCTGGCGACCTGTCTCGCATATTCCACCTCATTGTATTTGGCAACACTAAACGAGATGGAATTGGTGATCACGGGATCCTGGCCGGCTCCCGCCATCAGGCCGACCACAGCCGAAGAATCGATGCCTCCGGACAAAAAGGCCCCCAGGGGGACTTCGCTGATCATACGAATACGTGTGGCTTCATCCAGAATCCCAAGGAGATCGTCGATCATTTGCGATTCTGTGAGGTCGTGCTGAGGATAAAAAGTGAGGTCCCAGTACGGTCGAACCTCAAAAGAGCCGGCAGTTACAACCGCATAGTGGGCAGCAGGGAGCTTGTGAATAGACTGGAAAATAGTCTTGGGCGAAGGCACATACAAGAGAGACAGATAGTCTGACAAGGCTGTAAAGTCTAAATCGCGTGATATTCCGGGGCATTCCAGGATAGTTTTAATTTCTGAACCAAAGATAAAGCGATCTTTTTCTTTCAGGAAATACAGCGGTTTTTTGCCTACCCGATCTCGTGCGAGAATGAGCTGTTGTTTTTTTTCGTCCCATAAAGCAAAGGCAAACATGCCGCGAAGCCGCTCAATAAACTTTGCACCCCATTCTTCGTAAGCATGCACAATAGTTTCAGTATCGGAACGTGTCTGAAAACGGTGACCTCTGGACTTCAGTTCAGACATCAGTGACTGAAAATTATAAATTTCTCCATTGAGAATAACCCAAATCGTTCCATCTTCATTCGAAAGCGGCTGTTGACCTGAGGCCAGGTCAATGATGCTAAGTCGCCGATGCCCGAGCCCCACATTCCCCTTTCCCCCATCAATCCATCCTCTCAACGGTGCCTCTCCACCCCCAGCCTCCCAGCCTCCCAGCTTCCCAGCTTTTTTGCCTCCCAGCCTTCTTGCCTCCCAGCTTCCCAGCCTTTTTGCCTCCCAGCTTTTTTGCCTCCCAGCATTAACAAAATACCCCTCCTCATCAGGTCCCCTATGTACCAAAGTTCGGGTCATCTTGATCAGGGTTTCAATGTCAACACCAACGCCATCACGATTGAATATACCCGCTATTCCACACATTTTTGAAAAACTCCCTGTATTTCATCGGCGACCTTGTCCCACGACCGGCCTTCAACCGTTGAACG
>JAIWHJ010000416.1:0-2728 GCA_048629695.1 Promethearchaeota archaeon | reverse complement strand
TGACAGTGACGACCCGCCTGACAGTGACGACCCGCCTGACAGTGACGACCCGCCTGACAGTGACGACCCGCCTGACAGTGACGAAGTCCCGACAGACGCTACAGTGGAGTACTCTGTACAGGTGACTCTGGATCCGGAGTTGTACTCCATTACTGATCCTGTGGGATATGAGGTGTGTTATGATACCGTCAGTCGGTTGGATGGTGATTGTGAATTAAGCAAGGAAGTGGACAATGCGAACTGCCGGCTTGAAGGAGAATTCGTAACGTGTGATCTGAAAATCGAGTTTGAGCCGGGCGGGACATATTTTCTTTCGGTTAAAGCATTTGGTGATCTATATGAAAGCGCTTTTTCAAATGAGATGTCCTTTACGCTTCCAGAAGACGCAGACTTTGATGGTATCCCGGATATGGGTGAAAGCGTCTATGGTACCGATCCTTATGACCCTGATTCCGACAACGATGGCACTCCGGACGGCCGGGAGCTGGAACTAGGCACAGATCCCCTTCATGATGACTCATTGGCCGAGTACTTGGTCCAGGTGACTGTGGATCTGGTGGCAGCCTCCATTCCTGATCCTGCGCGATGCGAAGTGCTTTTAAGTCCCACTATATGTACGGAAGTGGATATTGATGCGTGTTGGTTTGAGGAAGAGTGCATGATTTGCGATATAAAGCTTGAGATGAAGCCCGGAGGAACTTATGGCATCTCAACCAGGATTTTTGGTGATAACAATGAAAGCGTTATTTCAAACGAGATACCCTTTACGCTTCCTATATACTTTGACTACTAGTCCATGACATTTGATTTTATCAATGTCATAGGTTCAGAGTTCAAGGTTTATAAGGTGTATTTGATCAGAATTTTTCCCTGTTCAACCCTGAACTCTGGACCTTATGACGCTGATTCATACGTAGATGACATTGAATTTTAGCGTACTTTCTCTTTCTCATTTTCCCTTGATTTTATATAGTATCTCGTTTTTCTTGATCATTCCGTGTTTTTCTCTTGCGATTTTTTCAATATATAAGGGATCATTTCCCAATTTATCTATCTCCTCCCGAAGCGCATTATTCTCCTTTTTAAGAATTTCATTTTTTATCCGGCTTTCATCAAGTTGTTTCCTGATGTTATAATATTTCAGTGCGCCGCTTGGTGAAATCACATGCCACAGAATAAAAAAAAGTATAAGGATTCCGCTGACAAACAGCCATTTTTTGTTTTTAAAGTCGGAATTTTTCTTTTTCATGGCAGTAAAACACTCAAAAATTTATTTTTCCAGATATGTTACAGGCGCAATGGATGATCGTCGAGCGATTTTTAAATGAAAGGTAATTTTTTAGTACCTTAAAAAATATTTTCTGCGTGTTTCTGGCAGAAAATATTTTCGTGAAGGTACTTATCCAGGACCTTTAAAAAATTCAGGTTTATCTGGGTTAATTTGACACACACTTCTTTCCCCCGAATATATCTTGTCAGCGCTTGCCTGGTTGGCCTGAAAACCCGATATGACGGATGTATGAAGCCTGATTCCGTTTGCATCAGTGAGCTTTCAGGCTCAATTTGGATCCCTGTTTGTCCGGAACAACTGGGCGGGTTGTCCACTCCGCGAACAGCGGCAGATATTATAGGAGGAGACGGTAATGATGTTCTTGAGGGCAATGCCCTGGTAGTGACCGAAAAAGGAGAGGACGTGACTGAACAGTTTGTTCTTGGAGCAAAACAGGTTCTTGAAATAGCCGAATCTCAGAAAATAGCGGGAATCTACCTGAAGGCACGAAGTCCTTCCTGCGGAATAACGTCCCAACCTGGAGTGACGGCAGCCCTGCTGATAAGCCGCGGATATAAAGTCAGGGAGTTTTGACGTGGATTACACCAAGCCCAATAATCCGCACTAAATTTTCAGGATTTTCAGCACAATTATTCCCAGTTCATAGAGCATATATAACGGCACTCCCATTAAGAGCATGTTTACTACGTCCGGCGTTGGTGTCAGCATGGCGGCGACTATGCTGATTACAAGGAGTGCGTAACGGCGGTTTTTCTCGAATGTCTTCCTGGGGCAGACTCCTACCTTTGCCCCGAATACCATGAAGATCGGCAGCTCAAATATGAATCCGAATGCAAGTATGAATACGGTTACAAATGTGACGAATTTGCCGATTGAAATAATGGGCTTTAACTGTTCAGACTGAAATCCGAGCAGGAATTTCACTCCAAATGGCAGTGTGACAAGGGAACAGAAAGAAACGCCTGCATAAAACAGACAGCAGGTGAAAAATGCAAACCAGATCCTGTTTTGAACCGTGAGACCAAATGGTTTTGCAAGCGCTTTCCACAACGTGAAAACGTAAAGGGGCATCAGAACAAATGCGGTGACGAAAAATGCGATTTTGACATGAGCAAGAAAGGGCTCGGTAACGGAAAAAAAGGAAAGTTTCTGACCCAGGTGGGCCTGCATAATTTGCAAAAGGTCAGGGGAGATAAAGTAAAACCCGACAGCGCCTCCGATCAGGCTGCCGATTAAAAAAAGAGCGGTTTTCCTCAGTTCCAGGATAAAACTTACAAAACGGTTTTTTGATTCCAAGACCTGAAAAACCTCAATATATTAGGGGGTACTGCTACCCCAGCGGTTCAAGGTTCCACGTTCAGGGTTCAGGGTTGAATAGGGAAAAATTCCGATCAAATAAACCTTGAACCTTTGAACCTTGAACCCGGAACCTATGAC
>JAIWHJ010000415.1:0-2730 GCA_048629695.1 Promethearchaeota archaeon | reverse complement strand
TTTTAAAGGTCCTGGACTATTTTCAGTACCCCCTCTGAGGGGTATAAGTACCTTAGAAAATATTTAACCAATATAATATAGAATATTGATTTAAAAAAAAAGGAAAAGGTTGGTCAAACCTGTCGAAACAAACCTCAGGCCATGGTAAAATCGGGATTTTGTCATCTTTGCAGAAAATTCAATTTATGGAGAAGTTATTTCGTCCCCCTCCTAAGCGCTAATAGCTGTTCAAGTGGATTACCACAGTAATCCGCGATGAAACACTATTTTTAAGGGCCTGATATTGAACGATTCAAAAACCGAAACAAGAGTTCTGCGGATGTGGGTTACCCAATTGTATCAGGAGTATGACTCCATAATATGGCGACACCGCATTGACTTAAAAAAACCGATTATTGAACTGGTTAATTCCAAGTGTTCGTGGGGGTACTGGAAAAATAAGCCTCGCACGATAGGCCTGTCTATCCCACTTATCAAAGAACATTCGTGGGATGTAGTAATAAATATCTTAAAGCATGAGATGGCCCATCAAATCGTTAATGAGCAATTCAAAGACGATGACATACATGGCCCCATGTTTCAAAAAGCATGCAGGTTAATAGGAGTACGTGAAGAGTTCTCCAAGGCAAGCGGAGACATCCCGCACCGGATTCCCGATCTCCATGAATCAGAGAGGTATTCTCAAAATAACAAAACGCTGGAAAAAGTACGAAAGCTCATGGCGCTGGCCGAGTCCCGGAATGAACACGAAGCATTTCTGGCTATGAAAAAGGTCAACGAACTTATAGAAAAGTATAACCTTAAACGGATTGAAGAAAACACAAAGGCCGACTACGTATACAGAATCATAAACCATAAAAAAAAACGCATTGAAAACTGCCTGCGCCATATTTGTTCGATCCTGATGGATTATTACTTTGTGGAAATTGTATTCTCAGAGCTTTTTGATGCAAAAAGCGGCAACACCCACAAGACCATTGAACTTCTTGGAACGGTGGAAAACGTAATAATGGCCGAGTATGTATACTTTTTTCTCTTAAACCAGCTTGACTCCCTCTGGAAGTCTTACAAATCGAGTAACAACATTCCGGGTTCCATGAAAAGATCATACCGGCTGGGAGTGCTTCAGGGATTCAGGGAAAAGCTGAACACTCTAAACGCAAAAAAGTATGATCGAAAAAATCCTGGATCGGATGGAAACAAAAGTGTCAGCGCCCTGGTCTGCGCCGGTGACAGCATGCTGACCAATTTTATCAGTATGAGATTCCCAAGGCTGCGCAAATACTCATCAAGAACGGCACGAATAGACAAATGCGCCTATGATGCAGGCATTGACGATGGAAAACAGTTGAATCTCAGGAAGGGAATTACCCGAAAGGATGGAAACAAAGGAAAACTTCTAACATAGAGTCAAGCTGTAATCAATCATCTCCGGAATGCACCGCCAATCTGTGACGCTTGACCAGGGATCTATGGCTTTTTTTCTGTAGCCGACGCATAATTGAGAGGGACGACGGTTTTGTCAAGTACCTGGGCCTGGGCTTTTTCGCAGCCTTTTTTACAAGATCAACAAGCCTGTTAATGGCATCCTGACGGTTCAGTTCCTGTGAGCGGAATCGACGGGCATTGATGATCAGCATGCCGTCCGCAGTCATCCTTTTCCCTGCAAGCAGGACCATGCGGTTAGCCACTTCCTCTGAAAGAGACGGCGACTTGAAGGCATTAAAACGGAGTTGGACAGCGGTCGAGACCTTGTTGACATTCTGACCGCCCGGCCCTGATGATCGTATGAAAGTCAGCTGAATTTCCTTTTTATCAATTTCAACTGTCGGTGTAATACGTAGCACGGGCATTACTCCGGCTCCCTGATTGCGATGCGGTCGAGAAAGTCCTCGGCATGTTTGTAAATATCCTCGGAGCCATCGCTGATAATGGTCTGAAGACAAGTATATGAACTGAAATTCATGTCGTAGAAGACAAGGGCGACACCCTGCTTTTCCACCCTCACTACCTCGCCCTTGAGTGTTAATACGCGGTTGTTGACAATTCCCGCCTGGCTGAATTCAATCTCGCACAGATCCCCTTCGATCCGATCCTTGGCCCCGTTTACCCATGCTCCGCATATACATAGATTTCTCGTATCACACTGCTTGTACACCTTGTCACTAAACTTCAGGTTGACGCGAGTTTGAATCGGAATCCTGACATCCCTGCGTTTTTCTTCCACTTCTATATCCGGAGTTTTCACCATGTTATCAATTTTATTATAAAGTTGTGGAATTGTGTTTTTGCGGGTTTAAGTAGGGACATTCCATAAATTTACCGGTCACCCCTTCCCTGGCCAGCGCTTCAACAGTGATCCATTCAAAGCCTCTCTTGATAGCGGAGGATAATGAGAACAGATTATCAAAAAGAGCCTGTTGTGTTTCGTCAAATACGCCGGAACAGATAGTCCGGCCCGTATCCGTCAACACCAGCCTGTAATTGAATGCCACTGATGCCGGATGCACTACCGCACTTTTTTTCCCCTCCCGCTCAACGTACCTGTAAACCGTGCATATGAGAACCGCATCCGTCTGCACCTGCCGTCCAACAGCCAGGGCCAGAGAAAGACGATCTCCAATGTGATCCCCGGCAAGGGCCTCCCTCTTGTTTCTGGAAATAATCACAATAGTATCAATATTGTTGAAATATTCACTGATAATTCCATCCAGGACCGCCGCTCCCGTC
>JAIWHJ010000414.1:0-2744 GCA_048629695.1 Promethearchaeota archaeon | reverse complement strand
GTCGCCAAATGCGAGTTGACCACCACGAAATCGAACCGTGCAGCAGCCTTGATTTCGGACAGGCTCTGCCCTTACCGTTGATGATACCTATTCTCACTCAATCCTAGCAATTCGTAGGGCACTGGCCACAGCAACCCTCGCCAGAACCCGGTTCATCAACGGCCAGTGATTTACGAATTGCTTGGGATGGCGAAGAGGCTGAATTGTCCCCCAAAGGGCACCATGACAATACGCCCGGCGCCATCCAGGTCGGCGTTGCCGGGATAGGGCTGATCGGAACCCAGCCGGAAGGCCCTGAATCCGAAGGGCACCTCGGCGTCTTCCGGCGCGAGCCAATCGGGGATGACCAGGTCCCACCGCTCTTCGTCCTCGGGAACCGTCCTCATTTCGATCTCATCCGCCGCAAGGGTGCCGAATTCCACCCGCTGCTCGACCAACCGCTCGGCATCATCGACAGCTTCCTCGAGAATCTGCTCGAGAAAGGCCCTCGCAGTCTCCGGCTCCTCGACACCGCGGATCTCCGCTTCGACCAGGAGTTGGTATTTCTCGGCGTCGATCTCCTCGGATGCCGTCACGTCCACCTGAAATGCCTGTCCGCCATCCTCGGTCTCAACGTCAAAGGACGTGCCGTACACGTTGTCCCGGACCACCAAGGCCAGAAAGACTTCCTCAACCGTCGATGCCGGAAATGCCACTTCGAATGATGCCAGCCACGGTTCCATATCAGTCCTCCTTGCGGCCGAACAATGCCGCCACCACAATTCCCAATCCATAGAGCAACATCATCGGCACCGCAAACACCGACTGCGTCGCGATGTCCGGGGTCGGTGTGATGATCGCCGCGACAACGAAGATCACCAGAATCGCCCACTTGTACCACCGTACCAACTGCCGCGCACTGACGATACCGAGGCGGGCAAGAAAAAAGATCAGCAATTCCCGGACGGCCCAATTTAACCGTCTGAAAGTGTAAATTTTATATGCCAAGGCGTTATTGGAGCAAAAAAACATATCCTGACAGCAACATGGGATAACAACAGCCCACCGTTGGCAAAATTTCCCATTTTTTGGACGGAACTATCCCGTCGTCCTGGCCTGTTTTTTCAAGCCAGGGAGCAGATCTTTGAAATAACCGGTTACCTTTTTACAGTGGTAACGGCACTTGTTTATGATCCAACAGGGAACGATAGAGATCCTCCATGGTTTCAATGTAAAATTCTTGGAATTTGCTCCGTACCTTTTCCCAAAGGGAACGCTTGCTCTTCCATTCTTTCCAAGCAGCATTGAAAAGGGGGCAGCATAACTGCTGAATCTGATCAATGAGAAAAGCCAACATCATCAGAAACACAAACACTTCTGACAGGTTTTTCTTGCCAAGCCCGTAACTGTGACCAAAATTATACCCCTGATTCTTCAGGGTGTTAAAGGTCTCGTTCTCAATTTTCCACCGGGCACGAGCACCACGCATGAAGAGGTATACATTGTCCTCGGTAACTTCCAGATCCGTTATCCAGCTGAAACGCAGTATTTTTCCTGTTTTGGTGTTCTCCTGCCAGTATTCGACAAAAGTTACCCGAAGATCCTGGTTGGATTTGTTGAGCGGGGCATCATGGACGATGCGGAAATAATGGACGATATCCTCCTTGTCTTCATCCGGCATGACCACTTCAACCGCCTCCCCGTTCTCGACGGCCTGGTCAACGTGCTGAAAAAGGAACTCGTGATCCTTTTCTTTGACCCCGAGGATGTAATGGCAGTTATATCGCTCCAGATCCCTGATGTGCGGGGCATTGGAACTGAGAGCATCTTCGTTGACAATAACCTTCAGGTGAGGATGATCCTTGCGGAATTTCCCCAGGAGTCTCCTTACTGCATTACGTTCACAGTCCATTTTTTTCTCTCCGTCCTGCTTTCTGATTATTTCCGGACAGAGAGGAATAACAACTTTTGAGTCAGGGTGTACAATGGCCGCGCCGACAGCCTGCAGATAATAGGTGACTTTTCCGGACCGGCTGACCTTCTTCATGCATGCGTCTGAATACAGAGTGCTGGAAGAAAAATACCCGGTGCCGTCGAGGTTGAGCAGATAGCAACCGTTCATGAATACAAGCTGTTCAAGGGCCTTGCCCCGTTGTAAGGCCCTGAATGCATCTTTAAACAACGGCCTGAGATTGTTGGGATCAACACCATCTAAAATCTCACGCATGGAGCTGTCACATGGTATACTGCCCATACCATAAATCGTCATAAGATTATGTGGGCCTTTGTATCGCCGCTCATCAAAGGCCAGCAGAGAAGGATCTTTGAGAGAAAACATGGCAAACCCGGACATAAGAGTGTCCCCCAGAGAGTGTTGAACATTGCCGGGCCTATGGTCTTCAATTTTATCAAAACCGGTTTTCATGGTAGCGAACTGAGCATCGGCATTTAAATGTTTACGCAGCTTGATTTCCTCCCTGCGTGCGATATCTCTCTTGTGTGCTTTCACGATGACTGTAATTTGATTCGACATGGCTGCCTCCTTGTAAGTTGTTGTTTTTCTTACAAAAAGACAAAAATCTCTAACTCGTTGATATGTCAAGGAAAATTTGTATTTTAGCCATTATTTTTCGAAATGTTTACGAAAGCCATTTTAACAGGTTACGCTATTGCGTAGTTTAAGCCCTCTCTGGGAATTGCTGATGATTTACGCAAGCATATTGAAAAAACAACAAAAATGATTCCAGCCGCTCCGGGAACTCCAG
>JAIWHJ010000413.1:0-2756 GCA_048629695.1 Promethearchaeota archaeon | reverse complement strand
TTGGTTCAATTTATTTACGACCTGTTCCTAAGCTATTTCCCGATACAGAATTCGCTGAAAATTTTATCCAGCACATCTTCCGTGGTCGTCTGTCCGACAATGTCCCCGAGATAATCAAGGGCTGCCTGCAGTTCAATTGCAAGGAGATCCGGCGGCAGATCAATTTCAAGTCCGTCCAGCACCTTTTTAGAGGACTCATAAGCCTTTTTGAGAGATGCCGCATGCCGTACATTTGGAACACAGGTATGTCCGGGGTCCCATGTCAGGGAACCGGCAGTCACGGAATTGAAAATGGCTGTTTCAAGGTCGCCAAGGCCTTTACGGGTTTTCGCTGATACCGCGGCAAGGGCCGGGCCTGGGAAAAAATCCTTGTATGTGCTTAAATCAAGGTCAAAGGCAATGTCAATCTTGTTAACAACAAGCAGCAATGGCCTTTCTTTCATGCTTTCATACAATCTGTGATCTTCGTCTGTGGGACCGACTGATGCGTCAACGAGTAAAAGAACAAGGTCAGCCTGTTCAAGTTTCTGTCTTGCTCTTAAGATTCCTATCTCCTCAACGGCCTCCGCATCCTCCCGAATCCCGGCAGTATCTATGATCCGGACAGGCATTCCCTTAATGTTCAGGTATTCTTCAATGGTATCTCTGGTGGTTCCGGGCGCTGCTGTTACAATGGCCCGGTCTTCTTGAAGGAGTGCATTTAAGAGACTTGATTTTCCGACATTGGGACGGCCCAGAATCACTACCGAGATACCGTTTAAAAATATCTTGCCGCGGTCTGCCGAGACGATAAGGGCCTCCAGCCCGGCAAGGACATTCTGATTGATATCCTGTTTCAGTTTCAAAGGATTTAATATCTCCGCATCCTCGTCCGGAAAGTCGATGGCCACCTCGATTATGGAACGGACGGATAAAAGCGCGTTGCGAATCGAGGAAACCCTGTCGCGGAGTTGACCTTTGAGCCGGGCTGCTGCAATGTCCAGTCCTTCTCCGGTCTTTGCCTGAAGGAGTTCAAGAACGGCCTCGGCCTGGGTGAGATCGATGCGACCGTTTAGAAATGCATGTTTAGTGAATTCTCCGGGATCGGCCAACCTGGCGCCGGCTGACAGGACCCGGGCAAGGATTGCCTGAAGTACCAGGTAACTGCCATGGCAGTGAATTTCCACCACATCGTCCCTGGTATAGGTATGCGGGGCGCGCATGTATACGGCCAGCACCTCGTCTATGGTATTTTTAGTGGCCGGATCCCGGATCCAGCCGTAATACATCTTGTGACTTGTGTATTTTTTTTGAGGATGGCGAGGATGAAAGAGCTGTTTGAGGATGTTAAGAGAGTCCGGCCCGCTGATCCGGACAATCCCTATCCCGCCCGGACCAGGCGGGGTAGCGATTGCGGCAATGGTTGACTCTGCATATTCCGGCGTAATCAAAATTTATGATTTTGTTTTCTTTTCTTTTGAAAAATTGACCGGTTTTTTTCGTTTGTAGGAAGATTTTTTTCTGCCCTTACCGGGGAGGTAGATGAGTATTTTCTTAAAAAGTCCCTCTCCCACACTCCTGCTTCGGATGGTATTGTCGTTTTGCAGGACTATGTGAACAATGCGGCGTTCAGCAGGACTCAGAGCCCGAATCGTCCGAGTTTTGCCGGTTTCCTTGACCTCCTCGGCCAGTTTCAGGGCCAGAGTTTCTAATTCTTTTGTACGAGTAACCCGAAAACCACCTGCATCAAGGGAAAACATGACTTTGCCGGTAAAATTTTTGCTGATCTTTTTCCGGATGAGGAATTGGATGCTGTCAAGTGTCTGGCCTTCAGGCCCGACAATCTCGTTAACGTATTCGCCGGTGATGTTGGCGGTAATTTTATTCTGCTTGCAGGCAACTGTAACTTCTGAAGGGAATCCCATAAGTTCGAGCAATTTAACCAAATCCGCCTTAATTTTTTCTTGATCCTCTGTTGAAACCTCTAAAATTTCTTCCTCGGCGGGTTCTTCCGCAGATATATTTTTCTTATCTGAAATATCCGAAATTTGTTTGTTTTCAGGTTCCCTTGTCTTTTTCTTAAGTTTTGAAACAGCGGCCGTTTTTTTAGCCGTTTCAGGTTTTGACTTTTGAGGCTGTTTCTTTGGCTCAGATTGTTTTTTCCCAGGTCCGGTTTCTTCAGGTTCAGGCTTTTTGGGTTTACCGGTTTGGGGAGCGGGCGGTTGTTCTGCGGAAGGCGCGTCAACCGCGGCTGTTGTCTCGGGTTTTGTCTCTTCCTTTTTCCTGACCGAGACCAAAATCCTTGCCTTTTTCCGGCACAGCCCGAAGATCCCCGCGGATCCCGTGTGAAGCACTTCTATGTCAAGATTTTCCTGGGAAATATTTAGTCTTTCACAAGCCTTTTGTATTGCATCGGCAATGTCGTTTCCTTTGAATTCCGTTTTTTCAGACATTTATTGATTCTCCAGGTATGGATGAACACAACCTGCGAGGCGTAATCAGGGCTCGCCCAAAAATAACTTCACATTTTCATGCGTCGATTCATCCCGCATGGCTGCGTTGCTCGTCGGTTAAATAGCCCTGCTATTCGTCCTCCTCGCGCCTTGCCATGCGAGCGTCTCAACACCTGAAAATGTAAATTTATTTTTGGGCGAACCCATAACCGGATTACTTGCCGGCTTTCGCCAAAATGGCGGAAAGTGTCACGCTTTAAGTTGGTAGCCAATAGCATTCGAAACGCTTTTTGCCGTAATGTATAACTATCTGATTTCATTTGA
>JAIWHJ010000412.1:0-2759 GCA_048629695.1 Promethearchaeota archaeon | reverse complement strand
AAGGCAAGCCTACGTCGGAACCAAGGAGGGGTCGTTCAGGCGCTAACTAAAGTAATAAATGAAAAAATCAAATTTGAAAATGATTTTATTTCCACTCGGAATCAAATGGATGGAATAGAAGCAACAAAAATCATCAGGGAAAAAGGATTTTCAGACATTCCGATCATTGCCCTGACCGCCCATGCAATGAAGGGTGACAAGGATGCCTGTCTTGATGCCGGAATGAACGACTACATCACAAAACCGATCAAACGTGAACTAGTCCTCAACATTCTCAAAAAATGGATTTTTTAATCCTTCCGGTGTGACCGGAAGTAAACAATCATTATATGAAAATTGCACTAGTACAGACAAACCCGGTGATCGGGGATTTCTCCCGCAACACGGAAAACATTGCCGAATGGGCGGAAAAGGCCAAACAGCAGAGCTGCGACCTGGTAATCTTCCCGGAAATGGCTGTTGCCGGATACCCTCCGCAGGACCTCCTGGACCGGCCTTCCTTTCTAAGGGACCATGCTGAGGCATTCCAAAGGCTTTTATCACGCATAACAGGAATCGGCGTCATCATTGGCGTGATCACTCCCCACACTGCATCCACAGGTAAACCTCTTCATAATTCCGCAGTCCTGTTTTATAATAAAAAAATTCTTTTCTCGGCACAAAAACGGCTTCTGCCTTTTTACGATGTATTTGACGAGGCCAGGTATTTTGAACCAGGCAGCGAAAGCCGAGTTTTTAATTACAAGGGAATGACCTTTGGGCTCACGATCTGCGAAGACATCTTCAACGATAAGGATTTCTTTCCCCGCCGTTTCTATACTGTTGACCCGACAGAGGAATTGTATAAAAATTCGGGCGGCAAAGTTGAGATGCTTATTAATCTTTCCGCCTCTCCTTTTCATATAGGGAAATTCAGCGCCAAAAAAAAAATATTTTCAAAAATCTGCACCAAATACCGCATACCCCTGGCATACGTGAATCAGGTCGGCGGTCAGGACTCCCTCCTTTTTGACGGCCAAAGCCTGGCAATGAACCCACAGGGCGAAATTATCGCCATGGCCGCAAGATTCCGGAAAGACATGGTGATATTTGACACGGATTCAAGTAAAAATAATTTCAGATCAATCACCCTTGACAAAACCACCGACCAAGAAGAAATCGACGCCGTATTTGAGGCGCTTGTCATGGGCACGCGGGATTATGTGTCTAAATGCGGCTTTAAAAAAGGAATCCTCGGACTGAGCGGCGGCATTGATTCAGCCCTGACCGCAGCCATTGCATGTGACGCCCTGGGCGCGGAAAACGTTATGGGCGTTGCCCTGCCCTCACCTTATTCGTCAAAGGAAAGCATTGAAGACGCGCAGCAACTTGCGCAAAACCTTAAAGTCCGGTTTGAAATTATCCCGATATCAGATATCTTTCAAACATACCGTAAAATATTGGGTGACCTGCTTGCAACCTCCGCCGATTCCGGTCCGTCTCATGACGTTACCGAACAGAACATTCAGGCCCGCATCCGTGGAAATCTGCTCATGGCCCTTGCCAATAAGTTGGGCGGACTGCTTTTGAGCACAGGCAACAAGTCAGAGATGGCTGTCGGTTACTGCACCCTTTACGGAGACATGAGCGGTGGATTGGCGGTAATTTCCGATGTGCCCAAGGAAATGGTCTATAAACTGGCCGGATATGTCAACCGTGATCAGGAAATCATTCCATCAAGGACTGTTTCCAAACCACCCAGCGCCGAACTGGCGCCAAACCAGAAAGATGAGGACGACCTGCCGCCATATAGCGTACTCGACCCGATCCTTAAGGCGTACCTTGAAGAAAATTTAAGTATCCGGGAAATAATAGACCTTGGTTTTCCGGAATCAATTGTAAAAGACGTTGTCATGAGAATCAGAATTAACGAATACAAACGAAAACAGGCCCCAATCGGACTAAAGGTCACCACCAAGGCCTTCGGCTACGGCCGGCGATACCCAACCGCTCAAAATTACCGAGAAAAGGTAATCGATCACGGGGTAGCAAAAGCCCTGCCGGATCGCAAACCCCTTACCCTGTAAGCGTTCACAGGTGCTGTAGCTGTGCGCGCCCAACGGAAGTGCCCTTGGGGTATGATCAGGGCAATCAGCTATAGCCCACCTATGCTGGTTGCCCTGATCGCGTGCAGATGCGGCGCCTGTGAACGTTTACATCCCGGTATGACCAAAACCGCCGTCATGCCGGACGGTCTTATCCAGTTCATCAACTATTTCAAGTGAAACCCTGGGAACTTTGGCCAGTATTAGTTGGGCTATGCGATCACCTCGATTTATCGTAAAAGGTACCTTGCTCAAATTTATAATGCCTATTTTCACCTCACCGCGGTAGTCAGCATCAATGGTGCCCGGACTGTTGATGATTGTAATTCCGTGTTTAACGGCCAGGCCGCTCCTTGGTCTGACCTGAAGTTCATAGCCCGGTGTAACAGCCACTGCAAAACCGGTTGGAAGGAGTAAAATTTCGCCCGGTTCAATAACCACGGCTTTGGAAACAGCTGCCGCCACATCCATGCCGGATGCCAGATCGGATTGATAGGCAGGAGGATTAAGATCACGGGTCTGTTCAGGGTCAAGCCAGCAAAACTGAACCGGGATCAATTGGGTCTGAGCCGAAAATTTCATGGATTAGGGCTCGGCAAAAAATAAAATGCTATTCTGTTATATTTGTCGGAAGTGGGACTTTAGTCCCACACAGCCATTGCATCTCTCAAAAGG
>JAIWHJ010000411.1:0-2760 GCA_048629695.1 Promethearchaeota archaeon | reverse complement strand
TGACAGTGCTCCAGGTGTTCACGATCAGGTCTTTCAGCTATACATAAGTATGCTGGAAGACCTGATCGTGGACAGATGGAGTGCTGCCGAATATTTACAAAGCATCAATCGTAACTCAGTAACTCAGGGAGATTAGTCGGCATGGATGAGGAAAAACTGAAACACTTCAGGAAAAAACTTGATAAAATGAAAGATGAACTGCTATCTGAGGCAAACAAAACAATTTCCGACATGACGGATCATTCTTCTCAATATCCTGACCCTACGGATCGTGCCAGCGCCGAATCAGATCGTAATTTCGAACTGCGTATTCGTGACCGGGAACGAAAACTGCTTGCCAAAATCGACCAGGCCATAAAACGGATAGATGACGAGACGTACGGGATCTGCGAAGAATGCGGAGATGATATAGCATTCCAGCGAATGGAGGCCAGACCGGTCACAACTCGCTGCATCAAATGTAAAACAAAACAAGAGCAATCCGAAAAAGCTCAATCAGGGTAGGTACAAAATATCATGCCGGAACTACGCAAAGATCCGATAGTCGGACGATGGATCATTATTTCTAAGGAACGTGGCAAAAGGCCAACGGATTTTATAGTGGAAAAACCTGCCACCATAGGTGGCTTCTGTCCGCTATGCCCAGGGAATGAGAACACAACTCCCCCGGAGATACTGGCTTATGGCCGATCCGACCCGGCACCCAACAGGCCCGGATGGTCACTCCGGATTGTGCCCAACAAATACCCTGCTTTAGTCATTGAGGGAGAATTGGACAAGCAGGGTGAAGGCCTGTACGACAAGATGAACGGTATCGGAGCCCATGAAGTAATAATCGAGACTCCCAGCCACGATGAAACATTCACCCACCTGCCCCACGACAGGATGATCCTGACTTTCCGGGCATATCGAGACCGACTGATCGATCTGGGCCGTGATCCCCGTTTCCAATATGTCATGATTTTTAAAAATTTCGGCCGGTCTGCAGGCGCCTCGCTTGAACACTCACATTCACAACTGGTGGCCCTGCCGATTCTGCCCCGAATGATCGTATCCGAACTGGAAGGAAGCCTTTCCTATTATAAATACAAGGAACGTTGTGTTTTCTGCGACATCATTCGTCAGGAGTTGAACCAGAATATTCGTCTAGTCTGCGAAAACGACCATTTTATCACAATCACACCATATGCACCGCGCTCACCGTTTGAAATGTGGATCCTTCCCAAAAAGCATTCATGTTCTTACAACTCAATGGATGATGATGATTTTAAAATGCTCACAAAAATATTTTCTGAAAGTCTCAGGCGTCTTGACAAGTGCATTCCGGATGTCCCGTACAATTTTGTCCTTCACACGTCACCTTTACGCTCACAGCCGCTTGAACATTTTCACTGGCACTTTGAAATCATGCCCAAATTGACCACGATTGCCGGATTCGAGTGGGGGGCCGGTTTTTACATTAATCCCACCCCGCCGGAGGATGCAGCGAGGTTTTTAAAAGAAGTGGAATTTTAGCGGGCGTTAAGCTCGGTGCTTATAAAGACCAGGAGGGTATCATGGCAAAAAAAATCCTAATAATTGATGACGAAGACAGCATTCATCTCCTTTACAGTGAAGAATTCGAGGAAGAGGGCTATGAAGTCTACGGGGCCTTGTCAGGAGAGGATGCCCTGAACAAACTGAATGACATATCACCAGACCTGGTAATCCTTGATATTAACATGCCGGGAATGGACGGGATTGAAGTCCTTCGCAAAATAAAGGAAATCAACCCGAATCTGCCTGTTATTTTAAGTTCCGCCTACCAGGAATTTAAGCAGGATCTAGCATCGTGGGCCTCGGATGACTACATAGTGAAATCCGCAAATCTTGATGAATTAAAGGCTGCCGTCAAACGGCACATTTCCTGAGGTAGATAAGTACCTTATGAAAGATATTCAAAATCAGCCAGATGACCGCCGAATCAACATTAAAAAGGTCGGGATAAAAGGCATTTCTTATCCGATCTCTGTTCTGGACAAGGAGAACAAGCTTCAGAGGACCGTTGGCACGGTCAACATGTATGTAAATCTGCCCCACCTCTTCAAAGGCACACATATGAGCCGGTTTATTGAGATACTGAACCGGTTTCACGGCCATATAAACTTAAGGAGTTTTCGGTTGATCCTTGAGGAAATGAAGACAAAACTAAAAGCCGAAGCCGCCCATATTGAGATTGAATTCCCTTACTTCCTGAAAAAAAAAACACCTTTCCAAATACGGTCGGCATCTCCGTATACACTTGCAGGATGCATGGATCCCTTGACGGCGAGGACGACCTGACCCTGGAAATTCAGGTGCCTATCTCACCTCCCGTCCCAGCCCAGATCAGTGAAGGTCTGCCTAGATCCCTGGGCCACTGGGGGGTTGCGGAAATTCGTCTCCGCTTTAAACATTTTATCTGGATTGAAGAATTGATCGAGATGGTCGAGAAGGTCACGTCACACAATCTGTGTTGGCCTGAAAAATCTCCCAATCCATCGCGGGATAATTACCTTTCAGTAGAAAAATTGGCAAAAGCCATTGGGAACAAACTTGCAGGCAACCAGGACATCCGCTGGTTTGCAATCACTGTTGAAAATCTGTCAGAGGGCTTCAGCACATTCGCGTCACTTGAAGGGCCGGGACATTGAATGATGAACAGGGATGAGCCCGGCAGGGTGCATTCTACACACCATTGACAAAAGGAACATAATGGTCCACGAACTGCTGTTTGAAATT